>NZ_MAOS01000038.1:0-83240 GCF_001721285.1 Pandoraea sp. ISTKB | reverse complement strand
CTGTTCCTGACGGCGCGCGACGATCTCGGCGACCGGGTCAAGGGGCTGGATCTGGGAGCAGATGACTACATGACCAAGCCGTTCGCCTTCGCGGAACTGCTCGCCCGCATCCGCACGATCCTGCGACGAGGGCGTACGCGCGAGTCGGACGTGCTCGTCGTCGGCGATCTAGAACTGAATCTGCTGGGCCACAAAGCCGTGCGTCAGGGAACGAGCATCGTGCTTACCGCCAAGGAGTTCCTGTTGCTCGCGTTGTTGATGCGGCGTCAGGGCGAGATCCTGCCGCGCAGTCTGATCGCCTCGCAGGTGTGGGACGTCAATTTCGACAGCGACACCAACATCGTCGATGTGACCATGCGGCGGTTGCGCGCGAAGATCGACGATCCGTTCGAGCCCAAGCTGATTCATACCGTCAGAGGCATGGGCTACGTGCTCGAACGGCGTGAGGGCACGGCGTCATGAACCTCTCGTTGCGTCCGCGGCGCACGCGTTCGCTGCGCGCGCGTCTCACGTTCATCATCGCCGCATGCGAGTTCATGGTACTCGCGCTGATTCTGCTCTATCAGTACTTCGCGCTCTCCGAGCAATTGCGGGTGCGCGCGCATCAGGATCTGTTGGGGACCGTCACCGCGCTGCGCCACGAACTGGGCAGCATCTCGACGAAGGCCGAGATCGGCGCGGACCCGCGTCGCTGGTACGACGCGACGCACGGTCATCAGAATCTCGATTTCGCCGTGCTCGACACCGACGGCAAGACGCTCGTGGCGAGCCGGGGGTACCGGTCTGCCACGGGCGAGCTGACGCGTGTCGGTTCCGGCAAGACGCCCGGCGACGACGATGTGCACCGGCTGGGTAGAGGTAAGCCGGGCGAGCGTCTGCAATACGTCGCGGCGGATGCCGTGATCGGCGACGGTGGCCCGGACGCGGCACACGTCGTCCTCGTCGTGCAGATGGACTCGACGGAGCGGCTGGCCGTTCTCACGCAGTTCGCGCTGACTGCCTTGGCGGTGCAAATCGCGGGCACCGTGCTGATCGGGGCGTTGACGTTCTGGCTGGTGACGCTCGGTCTGCGTCCGTTGCAACGGCTCACCCTCGCCGCTGAACAGGTGTCGGGCGAGCGGCTCGGCAACGAGCGCGAGCCACTGCCGGAAGACGACATCCCTGCGGAACTTCGCGACCTCACGCATGCGTTCAACCGCATGCTCGCGCGGCTGAACGAGTCGTTCACGCGGCTTTCGCAGTTCTCGTCGGACCTCGCGCACGACTTGCGCACGCCGATATCGAACATGATGGGAGAGGCGCAGGTTGCGCTCTCGCGTGAGCGTCCGCCGGCGGAGTATCGGGCGGTACTGGTGTCGGCCATCGAGGAGTGCGAGCGTCTGTCGCACATGATCTCGACGATGCTGTTTCTCGCGCGTGCCGAATCGGCGCATACGGAAATTCGACGTGAGGCGAGTTCGCTGGCGGCTATCGCGGTCTCGCTGGTCGAGGACTTCTCGCCGATGGCAGAGGAGGCTGGGCTTGGGCTGAAGGTGGAGGGCTACGCTACCGCAGAGGTCGATCGGGCGCTGGTGCGGCGTGCGCTGGCGAACGTGCTCGTCAATGCCATCCGGCATTCGCGCGCGGGCAGCGTGATCTCGGTGTCTTGCACCGCGACGCCCGGACACGCGAGGATTCGCGTACATAACGTGGGCGATGTGATCGCGCCGGAGCACTTGCCGCGTATCTTCGATCGGCTCTACCGTGTCGATCCGTCGCGGCACAACGAGGAAGACGCCAGAACCGGCGGCACCGGGCTCGGTCTGGCGATCGTCAAATCCATCGTGGAACTGCACGGCGGTGAAGTCACCGCGAGCAGCGACGCGCTGAATGGCACGTCGCTGGTCCTCAGCTTTCCGTTGCGCGCGGACGTGAAGGGGTGAAGGGGCGGTGGGAAGATGCGCGTCAGCTTGCGCGCAGCACCTTCGCCGGGCGAGTGGCCGCGCCCGCGTCGTGCCCGGCGTCGTTCGAGGCCTGGACCGACGTTGCATAGGCGGCCGGCGTGGCATCGAGACCGGCATCGTCAGCTTCCAGATGGAAGCGGCCGACGGCCAGCGTGAGTGCCTGCGCTTGCTGTTGCAGCATCTGTGCGGCGGTACCGGCGTCTTCCACCAGCGCGGCATTGTGCGAGGTCACCTGATCCATCAACGCAATCGCGCGGTTCACTTCCTCGATCCCCTGCTTTTGCTCGTGGCTGGCGGCGCTGATCTCGTCCATGGCGTTGCTGACCTGCTTCACGCGCGCGACGATCTCGCGCATCGTGTTGCCCGCGTTCTGCACGAGCGTTGTGCCGGAGGCGACTTGCGAGACGGAGGCGTCGATCAGTTGCTTCACTTCCTTGGCGGCGGCCGAGCTGCGTCCTGCGAGGCTGCGCACTTCCGCTGCCACCACGGCGAATCCCTTGCCTTGCTCGCCTGCACGCGCGGCTTCCACGGCGGCATTGAGCGCAAGGATGTTCGTCTGGAACGCAATGCCTTCGATGACCGCGATGATGTCGACGATCTTGCGTGAAGACGCATCGATGGACGACATCGTCGTGACGACCTGTTCGACCATCGACCCGCCTTGTTCGGCCATTTCGGCGGCACGGTGGGCGAGGTCGTTGGCGCCGCGCGAGTTCTCGTCGTTCTGACTGACGGTCGAGGTCAGTTCTTCCATCGCCGCTGCCGTCTGTTCCAGCGAACTGGCCTGCTCGGCCGTGCGCGCCGCGAGGTCGCGGTTGCCCGACGCGATGCGATGGCTGATCTCGATGACGTCATGCGAGGCGTGGCGCACTTGCGTCACCGCGCGGCGCAGGTTGGTCGCCATCTCCGCGAGCGACGCCATGATGCTCGTGTCGCGCTCACGGTTCGCGCCGTTGGCGGAGGCGCCATGGCCCAGGTCGAACTCGTGATACAGCTCGCCACGGTCGACAGCCAGCGCGAGTGCCTTGACGTCGTCCGGCTCGGCGCCGAGCGCGCGTCGCAACTGGCGCGTGATGAGAAACGCCATCACCGCGCCGCACGTCAGCGCCACGATCACCAGCGCGAGCATCACGTTCTGGAACCCGTGCGCGCTCGCGACCGCTTCCATCGACTCCGTATGGCTGGTGCGGTCTTCCAGATCGATCATGCGGTTGATCGCGGCCAGCCAGTCCACGAAGGCCGGGCGTGCCTGATCGAGCACGAGACGTCGTGCGCCGTCGAGATCGCCCGCACGGCGCAGCGTGATCACCTGCGTGATGATCGGCTGCGTGCGCGCCTCGATCGCCTTGATCGCGGCGAGGTCTTCGCGCTCTTCGGGGCGGACGTTGCCGGCGTTGGCCGGGGTAAAGAGGGCGTCCATCGGCCCGGCGGAGCGCTGGTAGTCGGCGTTCAGGCGCTCGATGAGCGAGACGATTTCGTCGACGTGGCTATCGTCAGCCAGGGTGAGGTCGCGTACGGCGATGGCGCGGTCGTGCACGCTGCCGCGAAAGTTCACGGCGTACTGTTGCTTGACGTTGTTGTTGTCGCTGATGTTCGTGAGCGTGCGCTCGATGCCATGCACGCGCAGCACGGCGAGTGCGGCGAGGGCCAGCATCATGACGAGGATCACGGTAAAGCTCAGCCCGAGCCGGGCGGCCACACTCAGTCGCGGCTGATGCGATAAGTGTGGTGAGTGCAGTGAGAGTGACGAGCGGGAGGGCGCTTTCATATCGGTGTCTGGTCTGATCGTTCTTATTGGTCGTCAATGCGCGCACCGGAGGGTTCGCGAACGTGTGCCGGGCGCGTGCATTGCCCACAGGGCAAACCCCGTGAAGACGTCGATTATTCCGCCTGGCGAGTGCGGATGGAGATCAACGGTTCGTTGAAAGTTTGCGCTTGAGCTTGCGTTGTGCCGTGCTGACCGAGGGGCGGACGAGCGCATGACGGCGTGGTGACGGCGCGAAGATTGCCGTCGCGACGTGCTGCGGCGCAGCAAAAAATATCGATAAAAGGGTGTGGAATAAAGCGTCGGCGCCAAGCGTTCAGAGAGTGTCGACAACGACATTTCACTCAGGAGCCAAGTCATGAACCAACGTCAATCGATGTCCGCTGTGCTCACCAGCCTCGTGGCTGCCGCCGGTCTGTTCGCTGCCGCCGCCGCCCACGCGGAAGTCCCGCTCAAGACCGCCGATGGCGTGCTCGTCGACGCCCAGAGCCGCACCGTCTATACGTTCGACAACGATGTGGCAGGCAGCGGCAAGAGCGTCTGTAACGGCCAGTGCGCCACCGCCTGGCCGCCGGTCATGGCCGACGCGGGTGCGAAAGCCGAAGGCAACTACTCCATCGTGACGCGCGATGACGGCATGAAGCAGTGGGCCTACAAGGGCAAGCCGCTGTATCTGTTCGTGAAGGACGCTGCCGCCGGCGACAAGAAGGGCGACGGCGTCAAGGACGTGTGGCACGTTGTCAAGCCCTGAGCGGCCGCCAACGAGGCGCAAGCCAGGCGTTTAGGGAATCCTGACGGGGAGCGAGAGGGTGTTGGCATATCGGCCTGCCGGGTCGGACCGCGCAAAATCGCGGCGGCTCAGTATAATTTCGCAGCAAGCGCCGGCGGCATTCGCCGGCGATGCTTCGGACTGGCTTGCCGCCAGGCACCCTCCGCCAGGAAATTCGCCGATGACCGGTCAGGATTTACCCAGCTTGCTTCCGGGCTTGCTGCCACGCCTCTGGGCGTTCGCCTTGCGTATTACGGGCGATCGTCATGATGCCGAGGATCTCGTGCAACGCGCTTGCGTGCACGCGCTTGAGCGCGTGCACCAGTGGCAGCCGGGCACCTCGGCGTTGAGCTGGATGTTCAGTATCGTGCACACGACGTGGATCAACGAGATCCGCGCGCGTCGCGTGCGTTCGCGCGGCAGTCTCGCGTGGGACGAGGCCGACGTCGAAGCGATTCCGGATCTTCAGGCGTCCACGCCCGAGGATCTCGCGAGCTATCGCCAGGTCTTCGGCGCCGTGGACAGTCTGCCCGAAGCGCAGCGCCTCGTGCTGCTGCTCGTGGCAGTGGAGGGAATGAGTTATCAGGAGGCGGCAGATGTGCTCGACGTGCCTATCGGCACCGTCATGAGTCGTTTGTCGCGAGCCCGCCGAACCATCGGCGATCAGTTTCGTAACCCCGAGGGGCAACCCCGCCTTGCGGATCGCGCACAGCGCGAGCATCGCTCCGGTCCCGCAGCCGGCGCACGTGAGGAGGACGCGTGATGAACGAAGACGATATCCGCCTGCTCGCTTACGTCGACGGCGCACTCCCCGTAGCGGAGCGCGCGGAAGTGGAAGCGGCCATCGCCGCGTCGCCCGAATTGGCCGACGCGGTCGAGTCGTTGCGCGCGTCGCGTCTGCCGTACCGCGAGACGTTCGCCGCCCAGGCGATCCCGCCCGTCCCCGAAAGCCTTACTGCCAGCCTCGACGCGCTGCTGCGCTCGCACGCGCAACGTCAGGCGGCGGGGGCGCAGGACATGCAGGAAGTGCCCGCAACGCTCACGGCTGCCGATCCGGTCGCTCCGGTTCGCCCGGTTCAGGTCGATGCCGCGGTCGACGCTTTGCATCAGGCGCCGGCAGCCAACGACGCCCCGGCCGGTCGACGCGTTCGCCCTTGGTGGCTCGCTGCTGCATTCGCGGCGGGCGTGGCCGCCACCGCTGTCACGTTGCCGTTGCTCTCCGGCGTGCTGAATCAGGGCGGTGCGGGCGGGTTCATGACCGCGTCAGCCCCGGCGAAGCCCGAACAGGGCCGCACGTGGGTGCGCGCGGCGGCCGAGTACCAGCAGCTGTATGCGCGTGACACCGTCGCTTCCATCCATGTGGACGACGGCGACACCGAGCGCACCGTGAGCGACATCCGTCAGAACGACAAGCTCGACATCAGCGTGCCCGATCTGCGCTCGCAAGGGCTGACGTTCAAGCGCGTGCAGCGTCTGCGCTGGAAGGACAGCGCGCTGGTGCAGATGGTGTATCTCCCGGCGAAGGGCGATCCCGTGGCGCTGTGTGTGGTGCGCGATACGCGCCCCGATCAGGGTGTCGCGGAGCAGAAGGTCGACAGCATGGGGGTGGTGACGTGGCGCAAGGGTCAGATCGGCTATGCGCTGATCGGTGCGCCCGGATCGACGGACCTCAAGGCGGTCGCCAAGGCGCTGGCGGACGGTCCCGTCACGCCGCTGTACGGCATGCTGATGTTGCATGAACTGCGGCCGGATCGCGCGGCGTCCTGACGTCATCGCTTTCGCGGCTATCGTCGTAGTATCAAAACAAACGCCCTCGAACCGAGGGCGTTTGTCATTTCAGCGTGCGTGTCGCTTACTGGCTTACTGCTGCGCAAGCGCGCCGTCACGCAGTCGCCACAGGCCCAGCGGATTGGCCTCTTGCAAGGCTTCCGGCAGGAGCGCATCCGGCAAGTCCTGATAGCACACCGGACGCAGGAAGCGATCGATGGCCGACGCGCCGACCGACGTGAACATCGCATTCGACGTCGCGGGGAACGGGCCGCCGTGGACCATCGCGTGACACACTTCGACGCCGGTCGGGAAACCGTTGGCGAGAATGCGTCCGGCACGACGTTCCAGACTCGGCAGCAGACGACGCGCCGTCGCGGTGTCGCCCGTGTCGAGTTGCAACGTCGCCGTCAACTGGCCTTCGAGACGTTCGGTGATTGCAATCATCTCGTCGACGGTATCGCAGGCAATCACGACCGACGCCGGACCGAACATCTCGTCGTGCAATGCGGGCGTCGCGAGGAATTCGGCTGCCGTCGTGCGGAACAGCGCAGCCTGACCCTGACACGCACCGCCCGACTGACCGCGTGCGACCAGCGTCACGTTCGGTTCGTCGACCAGACGCCCCACACCCTTGTCGTACGCCTGCGCGATGCCCGGCGTGAGCATGGTGCCGGCGGCTTTGGCCGTGAGTGCGTCCGATGCCGTCTGGCAGAAGCGTTCGAGCGCGTCGCCCGCAATCCCCAGCACCAGCCCCGGATTCGTACAGAACTGGCCGACGCCCATCGTCAGCGAATCGACGAACCCCTTGGCGATCGCCTCGCCCCGGGCCGCCAGTGCTTCGGGCAGCAGGTACACCGGATTGATGCTGCTCATCTCGGCATACACGGGAATCGGCACGGCGCGCGACTGTGCGATGCGTTGCAGCGCAAGACCGCCATTACGCGAACCGGTAAAGCCCACGGCGGCAATCGCCGGATGCGCGACCAGCGCTTCGCCAACGGCACGCTCACCCACGAGCAGCGAGAACACGCCTTCCGGCAAATCCAGTTTTTGTACGGCGGCACGTACGGCGCGCGCGACGAGTTCCGAGGTGCCCAGATGCGCCGAGTGCGCCTTGACGATCACCGGGCAACCGGCGGCAAACGCCGATGCCGTGTCGCCACCCGCTACCGAAAACGCCAGCGGGAAATTGCTTGCACCGAACACGGCCACAGGGCCGAGGCCGATCTTCGCCAGACGCAGGTCGCTGCGCGGCAGCGGCTCACGTGCCGGTTGTGCGGGGTCGATGGTGGCATCGAGGAAGTGGCCGTCGCGCACCACGCGGGCGAACATCCGCAACTGACCGACGGTGCGGCCGCGCTCGCCTTGCAGGCGGGCGACAGGCAGGCCGGTCTCGGCGTGCGCACGCTCGATGAGCGCATCGCCCAGATCGAGAATCGCCTGCGCCACGGCTTCCAGAAACTCGGCGCGTTTGGCCAGCGGCAGCGAACGGAACGGATCGAACGCGGCGCGCGCGAGGTCGCACGCCCGTTCGACGTCCTGCACCGTGCCCGCGCCGAACGACGGCGCCAGACGCTCGCCACGCGACGGATCGAACGCTTCGAGCGTTCCGGCGCTGCCGCGCACATCGGCGCGGCCGATCAACATCTCACCGGTGATCTGCATGAGCGGTCCCCTTAGCCTTCGACTTGCTTGATGAGGGCGTCGAGCGCTTCGAGCTCATTCGGCAGCAGATCGGTCAACGGTGCGCGCACCGGACCGGCATCGTGACCGACCAGCTTCGCGCCTGCCTTGACGATGCTCACGGCGTAACCCGCGCGACGGTTGCGAATCTCCAGATACGGCAGGAAGAACGTGTCGAGCAGATGGCCCATCGTCTCCTGATCGTTGTTGCACACGGCGTGATAGAACTTCATCGCGGTCTTCGGGATGAAGTTGAACACGGCCGACGAATACACCGGCACGCCCAGGGCACGGTAAGCGGCGGCGTAGACTTCCGCCGTGGGCAGACCGCCCAGATACGAGAAACGATCGCCCATGCGGCGACGGATCTGCACCATGCGCTCGATGTCACCCACGCCGTCCTTGAAACCGATCAGGTTCGGGCAGGTCTCGGCCAGACGTTCGAGCTGGTCGGCGCCGAGCTTCGAGTTCGCACGGTTGTAGACGATCACGCCGATGTTCACGGCCTTGCAGACCTGTTCGACGTGCGCGGCGATGCCGTCGAGGCTCGCTTCGGTCAGGTAATGCGGCATGAGCAGCACGCCCTTCGCCCCCAGACGCTCGGCTTCCTGCGCATATTCGATCGCCAGACGCGTCGGGCCGCCGGCACCCGCGAGAATTGGCACTTTGCCGGCGCAGGTGTCCACGGCCGTCTTGATGACGGCGCTGTAGTCCTGCGGGGTGAGCGAGAAGAACTCGCCCGTGCCGCCCGCGGCGAAGAGCGCCGTCGCGCCGAACGGCGCCAGCCACTCCAGACGCGCCGCGTAGCCGCGTGCGTTGAAGTCGCCGTTAGCGTCGAAGTCGGTCACGGGGAAAGACAACAAGCCGTCGGAGACGATCTGCTTGAGTTCTTGAGGTGCGGTCATTTCAAGAGTTCCTGTCGGCCACAGGGCCGGATTCGATGAATAAAGATGGCGCTCAACCAGCGCTCGGCGCTGAGTTATATGTCATCGTATAACATGTGATGAGGTCGGACAAGAGGCTGACCCGTCGAATGGCAGTGGGATAAACCCGCAAAAGGCCTCGGAAGGGTTTTTCCTGATTCTGCGAGAACCCCGGAAGTCCGCGCGTAGCGGGGTATCTAGATGTATGATGACGCATAAGTGACGGGTGGTTGAGAGAACATCAACGACTGCCGCCGGTTTTTGTGCCTGTGTCGGTATGGCGCGACAGATCGCATGCATTCAGACGTGTGAGCGTGGCGTGACGCCGGTGCGGGATAGTCAGGGGGAGGAGCGAGCGAAATGACGTCGAAGGGATCGATGAACGACAGCGGCGGTGTGGGGCAGGCGGTGCCGCGCTATATCCGGATGCAGGCGGACGACAACGTCGCCATTGTGGTGAACGACGGTGGGCTGCCCGCTGGCAGCCGGTTCGCGGACGGTCTCACGCTGGTCGACGCCGTACCGCAAGGCCACAAGGTCGCGCTGACCGATCTGGCCGAGGGGGCCGCGGTGATCCGCTATGGCGTGGTGATCGGCTATGCCGCGCGTGTGCTGCCTGCGGGAAGCTGGGTCAACGAGCGCAACCTGACGATGCCCGAAGCACCGTCGCTGGATCGTCTGCCGATCGGCACGCGTGTGCCGGCCGAGTTGCCACCGCTCGAAGGTTTTACGTTCCAGGGCTATCGCAATGCCGACGGTTCCGTGGGCACGCGCAACATTCTGGCGATCACGACCACGGTGCAGTGCGTGGCGGGTGTGGTCGAGTTCGCGGTCAAGCGCATCAAGGAGACGTTGCTGCCGCAGTATCCGAATGTCGACGACGTTGTCGCGCTGGAGCATACCTACGGGTGCGGCGTTGCCATCGACGCACCGGACGCCATCGTCCCTATCCGCACGCTGCGCAACATCGCCACGAACCCGAACTTCGGCGGCGAAGTGATGGTGGTGAGTCTGGGCTGCGAGAAGTTGCAGCCGGAGCGTCTGCTGCCGGAGGGCAGCATTCCCATCGGTAGCGCGGGCGCGGACGGCAAGCCCGACACGGTCTGCTTGCAGGACGACGCCCATGTCGGCTTCCTGTCGATGATCGATTCGATTCTGTCGACGGCGCGCACGCATCTGGCGCGGCTCGATGCGCGCCGGCGCGAGACAGTGCCGGCGTCCGAACTGGTGGTCGGCGTGCAGTGCGGCGGCAGCGACGCGTTCTCCGGCGTGACGGCCAATCCGGCCGTAGGCTTCGCCACCGACCTGCTCGTGCGGGCGGGGGCGACGGTCATGTTCTCGGAGGTCACCGAGGTGCGCGACGGCATCGATCAGTTGACGTCGCGCGCGGCAACGCCCGAGGTGGCCGAAGCGATGATTCGCGAGATGGCCTGGTACGACGCGTATCTGGAGCGCGGCCGTGTCGACCGCAGCGCCAACACCACACCGGGCAACAAGCGTGGCGGTCTGTCGAACATCGTCGAGAAGGCGATGGGGTCGATCGTGAAGTCAGGCAGCGGGCCGATTCACGGGGTGGTGTCGCCGGGCGCGAAGCTCGACCGGGCGCATCAGCGCGGGTTGATCTACGCGGCCACGCCAGCCAGCGACTTCATTTGCGGCACGCTGCAACTCGCAGCAGGCATCAACCTGCATGTGTTCACGACAGGGCGGGGCACGCCGTACGGACTCGCCGAAGTGCCCGTCATCAAGGTGGCGACACGCTCGGATCTGGCGCGTCGGTGGCACGATCTGATGGATGTGGATGCCGGACGCATCGCAACCGGCGAAGCCACGATCGAAGACATCGGCTGGCAGTTGTTCCACCTCATGCTCGCGGTGGCCAGCGGTGAGAAAACGTGGGCCGAGCGATGGGGCCTGCACAACGCGCTCACGCTGTTCAATCCGGCGCCGGTGACCTGAGCGCGCGGGGCAAGCGACGCCGGAGGGTGTGAGACACCTAGGCGTCGCTCAAAAGGGCTCAGAGTTCGGCCAGTGTCTGCGCCAGCCCGAATTCGAGCATTGCCGGCACGAAGCAGTGATTGAGTGTGTCGCGGCGCGAAAGCTTCGTGAGCACGTAGCGTCGGAACGGCGTCAGCGTGCCCCAGTTGCCGACGTCCGGCGGCAATAGATCCGCCATTTCGCATTGTTTCAGCAACCCCGGCGGCAGGGCGTTCATGTCCTGCCACGCCGTCGGCGCGGGATCGACACTGCGCTCGACTTCCTGCCCGAGATGCTGGCGGGCAATCTCGTCCAGACGCGCCGCAAAGTCATCGTCGCCCGGCACGCACGAGGCCAGCGTCTCGCGCGCTTCCTGCGGCAGCCGTTGCCAGTCCACCAGCGACAGATGCTGGCCGTTGCGATCCAGATTGAAGCGAATCGCCATCGTGATGTACTTCAGGTTTTCGCAGGCTTCGATCTCGAAAACAAAGATCGGCAGACGCTGATAGAGATGCATGGCTGTCACTCCTTGAATGGCGACGTATGGCGTGCGATCGATTGTACTCGCGCTCTGGCGTGCATCGCGCAGGCGCCGGTGCGACATCGGGACGCGAGTCGTCTGCCCGGCATGACAACGGTGAGAACGCTTTCGACGTCGCAGGCAAGCGGCGTGTCTTCTTCGGATCGCCTTTTGTTCTTGGGATATTTCTCAAAATTGACGCCGTCGACACTTGGGAAATCGTCCGTTTCGTGTGACATCCCATGGCACGGAAAGGCTGACGGTTGGCTGCTCGACGGGAATTTCGGACGGATCACAATCCGCGGAATGTGAATCGTCCTAGAGTTTCGGCTCCTTCCGCACCCGGCCCGGATTTTCTAAGGTAGTCGCTCTCCCCGCCGGCCGCGTCGTCGATATCCCACTTTGCGAGCCGGTGGTTGCCTCTGCGGGTGCGCCATTGCCCGAGTCCATTGCGCAGTCGTTCAACAGCCGACAGGAGTCGACATGTCGTCCCATTCGTCAAATCCATCGCCTATGCCCTTTCCGTTTCTCCCCGTCGTTCTGGATGCACCGAAGGCGGCGCCCGCACGCGGGACGCCGTCCTCGCCGGAAGCCGCCGACGTGTCACGCCATGCCAGTGCGGGACGTGGCAAACCACGCAACAGTCGGCGCGGCGGTGTGGCGGAGGCCGCGCAACCGCCGGGGATGGATGCCGCCGCGCGCGAGGCGTTGCGCATCGAAGTGGTGCGCAGTGTCTCGCCCGAATGTCTGACCGTGCTGGGAGCCATCGTCCGATGAGTGTTGCATCCGTCATGTGTGGTGCCGCTGAGGCAGGGGGCAAGTCGACGGTATCGGAGGCGTCGTGCGCGTCGGCCGGTACTGCCGTTTGGGTGATCGCGTCGCCGCATGCGCAATGGACGTGTGCGCCGGACGCGGTGACCGTCTCGTCTCACGAAGTGTCGTGCACGTTGCACGATGCCCCCGCCGATACCGCCCTGTGGCTGGAGCGCGTGAAACACGGTGTACTGCTCGCCGAAGCGCCGATGCCCGGCACGTGGCTGGCGACGCTCGTCGACGAAGCGCTGGTGCATGTCTTGCCCGCGACGCGTCGCGACATCGTGCCGGCGTTCGGCCGGATTTGCGACGACTGGGTGCGAGGCATCTTCGCGGCGCCGTTCTGGGCGCGCTTTCTCGCCGGCGAGTCGAGCGACATTCAGGTGCTGGCGTTTCTCGCGCAGCTCTACCATCGCGCAGCGGGGGCCGACGTCCACAACCGCATTGCCGTCGAGCGTTGCACGGACACCGCACTGCGGCCGCTGCTGTTGCGTCAGTATCGCGAGCAGCGCGGGCAATCGACGATGCTCGCGGCCGGGTTGCTGCGATGCGGTCCCGCTGCACGGACGTTTCTGGACAGCGGCGCATTCGACGCGACGCACGCGCTCATCGACTTCATCATCGGCGCGGCGGGCGACATGCCGGCCTATGTCGGTTGCTGTGCGCTGTGTCAGGCGCCGTCGACCATACGGGCAGCCAGCGAGATCGAAGCGCAGTTCGACGCGCTCGCACAGCGATATCCGTCGGCGGCAGATGGCTTCGCCGCCGTGTGCGCGCATGCCCGGCACGACGCGAGCGTTTGCGGCGGCACGGCGCTGCTGTCGCAATGGGTCGAGGACGCGGGCGAGCCGGACGTGCCGTCGCGCTTGCGGATGCTGCGTGGGGCATATGGGGTGGCGGCGGCTTATCGCGTGATGTTCGACGCGTTGTATCGGCTCGACGAAGCGATGTGACGCTTGCGCGTTCACGCTGGTCAGTGAGCGGTGGCGAGTGATGGTGGGTAGTCGCGAGCAATTCATGCCCCCGAATGGGGCATGTGACTCGTATAATGGCGTCCCAACGGCGGGGGCGGTTGCGGCTCTGCGCCGTCCGCCCCCTGACCATGACAACCCAACTCGCCTACCTCGCCGCGCTCGGTGCCGCCCTCTGCTGGGCTTGCAGCGGCATGATCGCCATCACGCCTGTCCGTCAGGCCGGTTCGTTCCCCTTCAATTACGCCCGGATGTTGCTGGTGTTCGCGATGCTGCTGTTTGCGCTCGCGGTGCTGCGCGGCTGGCCGTCGCTCACGTTGGAGCAATGGCTGCGACTCACGGCGTCGGGGCTGATCGGCATTCTCGTCGGGGACACGATTCTTTACACGTCGCTCGGCCGGCTCGGGCCGCGACGTAACTCCATCGTCTTCGCGACCAACGCTCCGATGACGGCCGTGCTCGGCTATTTCTGGCTGGGCGAGGCGCTTGGATGGCGGGCGGTGGTCGGTGTGGCGTTGGTGACGGCAGGCGTGGCGCTGGCGATCGCGTTTGGTGGTCGTCGCGAAGATGCCCATCACTGGGAGTCGGTGCGAGGCGACGTGCGAGTGGGCGTCGCCATCGGCCTGACGGCGGCGCTGTGTCACTCCATCGGCACATTGATCGCCAAGCCGGTCATGGCGGCGGGGGTGGACCCGGTTGGGGCGTCCGCGGTGCGCGTGGGTGTGTCGGCGCTGGGGCTGACGATCATTGCGGCACGTCGCGGTCGCGCGATCTTCTCCGCGTTCACGCCGGGAACGCTCGCACTCACGGCGGCGTCCGGCTTCGTCGGCGTGGCCGTCGGCATGACGTTGCTGCTGTACGGCATGGGGCACGGCAATACGGGGGTGATCGCAACGCTCTCGGCCACCACGCCGGTGATGGTGCTGCCGCTGCTGTGGATTCGCACCCGGCAGCGTCCGGCGGCGGGTGCGTGGTGGGGCGCGCTGATCGCGAGCGCCGGTGTGGCGCTGATCTTCAATCGGTGAGATCGGCCGCGCGTTGTGATGGGCGTCATCGCAGCGCAGTGCCTTGATGGGACGCCCACCCCTCATCGACCTCCGGCGGGCGCGATACGCCTGCCGCCGTCCGGCGATTAGCGAGCGACGGGCGTTTGCAGCGGCTCTGCGTTCTGATGCGGGACTTCGGTGCCGAGCGTGGGCACCTGAACTTCCGGGGCCGGCGTGGCGCGCGGGATGCTCGGCGTGAGCAGGCGTCGCAACCAGGCGGCGAGGCGCTCGAAGATGCCGGGATCGTCGTTGAACAGTTCGGGACGCAGCACGCCCAGATACTCAAGAATCTGATCGGCTTCCTGAGCGCCGACCGAACCGTAAATGACGGCGAGGTCGAGCAGCGCGCGCAATTCACCGAGCTTTTCCCGGGCCAGCAGTGTGCGGGCGGTTTCCACGCTGCGCTTCGCTTCGAATACGCGCTCGCGCAGCACCGAAGCGGTGCGCCATGCCGGCGTCTGCAAGGTCGCTTCCAGCGTGCGCAGGTCCTGCGCCGAAGTCACGATCTGCCCGGCGAGCGACTCCACGATACGTTCTTCCCCCTTCGCTTCACGCACGATCCCTTCGGCCCAGCGGCTGGCCTGACGCGCCATGTCTTCACGCGACCATTCCGGGCGCGATACGAAGTAGAACCCATGCTGACGCGCCTGATTCAGGATGATCGAGACGACATCCGGAAACTGCTTGTCGAAGGTGCGCTTGGCCCACGCGTAGTGCCCCCCGGCGAGCAACTGCGCCACGGCGGCTTCCGTGAGCGGCACGGTGCTGTCGAGCAGGCGGGCGCGCAGGAAGTCGTCGAACGACGGGGGCGTGAAATGACGATCGACGGCGGACGAGATGCGCACGAAGGCGTCGAAGTCCTTTTGCAGATCGGCGAGTGCGGTGTCGGAGAGGGTGAGGGCGACGCGACTCATCGGCACGACTCCTGCGTCGCGATCGCCATGATCGTCGCGCTTTCGTCGGCAACGGCGATGCGCGCGCGTTGCACGAGCGAAGTCGTGCCGGGCGGCCCGGCGTCCGTATGAGTGCATCGAGCCACAGGCGCTGCCGCCGAAGCTCGTGCCACGTGCATCCCCATTGCGCGTGAAGTCATGTGCAGCGATTCGTATAAACGGTGCGCTGCGGTCGTGGCCGTGCGCTGTGAGATGGTCTGCGTCGCACGGAATTGGTGATTCGCGTTGCGCGCAGCATGAGTCTGCATGCATCAACGGCAAAACGATGCAAAAACTTTAGCGTCCGGCGCACATTTTCTTTCAACGCCTTGTGGAGGCGGCGTCTGGTCGTGTCCGATATGTGAGGAGGATGACATCGGGTGTCCGGTGTCATCCTCGTGGGGCGGGGATTTCGATGGCGTTCGGCGCTCTGACGAGCGCGTCGGCTCAGCGGGAATTAGTCGCTGACGGGGCGTAGCAGGTAGACGGCGAAGCGTGAGCGGGCGTCGAGCCAGACGCGTTCGATATCCCAGCCCGCAGAGTTCGCCAGTGCGCGAAACTCCGTCTGTCCATATTTGTAGGAGTTCTCAGTATGGATGGACTCGCCCGCGGTGAAGCGCAAGGGCTTGCCTAGCACCGTTGCCGTGAAGGGACGCTGCGCGACCAGATGCATTTCGATGCGGCTCGCCCCGGCGTTGAAGCGGGCTTCGTGACGGAAGGCATCGAGCGGCAGGTTGCCGTCGAGTTCGCGGTTGATGCGCACGAGCACGTTCAGATCGAACTGCGCCGTCACACCGCGCGCGTCGTCGTAGGCGGGCAGCAGCACGGCGGGGTCCTTGCAGGCGTCGACACCGACGACCATGCGGCGTCGCGGGCCGAGCATCTTGCCCACGTGCGCGAGGAACGCGGCGGCTTGCGCGGGTGCGAAGTTGCCGATGGTCGACCCGGGGAAGAAGCCTAATCGTGGACCTTGTGGACCTTGCGTGTTCTGCAACTGCGGCGGCAGATGGAACGGACGCGTGAAGTCCGCCCGTACCGGCAGCATCGGAATGCCCGGGCAGCGGCGTGCGAGCGTGGCGACGGCATCGTCGAGAAACTCGTCTGCGATGTCGACGGGCACGTAGGCCCGTGGCGTGACGAGTGCGTCGAGCAGCAGCGGGGTCTTGCGACTGGAGCCGCTGCCGAACTCGACGACGACGGCGTCGGGCCCGATCACATCTGCGATGGCGGCGGCGCATTCCCCGAGCAGGGCCGTTTCGGTGCGCGTCTGATAGTACTCGTCGAGTCCCGTGATCTCCTCGAAGAGTTCACTGCCGCGCTGGTCGTAGAGCCAGACGCTCGGCAGGGTCTTCGGGGTATGGCCGAGGCCGGTGAGCACGTCGGTGGCGAAGGCGTTCTCCGGCAGCGACGGGCAGACGAACGCTGCGGCTTGATTGGATTGCGTGGCTTGCAACATCAACGGTCCTCCGCGAGCCTCAGGCCGCAGAACTGCCAGCGCTGATGCGGGTAGAAGAAGTTACGGTACGTGGCGCGTGCGTGTCCCGGCGGCGTGGCGAGCGAGCCGCCGCGCAGCACGAACTGTCCGCACATGAATTTGCCGTTGTACTCGCCGACGGCCCCCGATGCCGTCCGGAATCCCGGGTAGGCGACGTACGGGCTTGCCGTCCATTGCCATACGGGGCCAAAGCGTTGCTCCATCGTTGGTTGCGCGGGCGACGAGACGTTGGCCGCCACCTCCCATTCCTGTTCTGTCGGCAGACGCTTGCCGGCCCAGCGCGCGAAGGCGTCGGCTTCGAAGTAGCTGACGTGTTGCAGGGGCGCGTCGTCGTCGACAGGTTGCATGCCCGCGAGTGTCATCGATTGCCATTCGCCCTGATGCAGTTCCCAGTACAGCGGGTGGCCCCAGCCTTCGCGTTGCACCGTCGCCCAGCCATCCGAGAGCCAGAGTCCTGCCATGCGGTAACCGCCGTCTTCGATGAACGCACGCCATTCGCCGTTCGTCACCACGCGCGAGGCGATGGCGAAGGGACGCAGCAGCACGTCATGCGCCGGGGTTTCGCAATCGAAGGCGAACGCGCCGCCTGTGTGGCTGGCGTCGCCCGGATGCCCGATGCGATGCTGCCCGCCGTCGTGTTCGATCCACTGCAACGGGGCCGCGGCGTGTAATACGGTGGATGGCTCCCGATGTGCGGGCCGCAGCGGGTTCTGCGCGAACAGGTGCAGCAGATCGGTGTGCATCAGCTCCTGATGCTGCTCTTCGTGATGCAGGCCGAGGGTGACGAGCGCGACGGTCTCAGGCGCGAGGTCGGCATGCAGCAGGCGCTCGTGCATCGCGGCGTCGACGTGGCGGCGATAGGCCAGTACTTCGTCGAGCGTGGGGCGGGAGAGCAGTCCGCGCTGGGGGCGCGGATGACGCGGCCCGGCGGCTTCGTAATACGAGTTGAAGAGGTAGGCGAAGCGGGGATCGTAAGGGCGATAGCGTCCGCTGGCCGAGGTGTTGGCTTCTGCGAGCAAGAACGTCTCGAAAAACCAGGTGGTGTGAGCAAGGTGCCACTTGATGGGGCTGGCGTCCGGCATCGATTGCACAGTGGCGTCGGCGTCCGACAGGCCCTGTGCGAAAGCGACGGATGCGGCGCGCACGACGTCGAAGCGGTCATGCAGGGTCGCGGGCGGCGCTAATGCGTGCTGAGGTGCGTGTGTTGATGGATGCGTTGATGCGAGCGTCGACGGGCCGTCGCGTGCGGTCCGCGAGCGGGTGACGTTGGGTGAGGTGCCAGAGGGCGCCTCGGCTTGCGACGTACAACAGGGGACGGTCATGGGGATTCCCGGGGGACACACCGTGTTGTGAAACGTGTTGCCTATTGTAGACCCGTTGTCCGGGCGTCATACACCCCCAGTGTGGGGCCACTGTGTGACGGTTCGTAACGAGGGTTGACGGGGCGTTGAAGGCGCGTTGACGGAGGGGGGCGCGGACCGCCTTACATCAGCCAGCCGGTGAGGCCGAGCAGGCTACCCCCGGCGATCAGCCAGAGGGGGTTCCAGCGGGTGCGCAGCGTAACGACGACCGCGATCAGCGTCACGATGCCGCGTGCGACGTTGATATCGACCTCCCGCGCGAGCAGGGCGCTGCTGGCGGCGAGCAGGCCGACGGTGATGGGCGCGAGGCCGGCGCGCACGGCCCGCACCCAAGGCGAGCGCTCGTGCCGGTCGACCCATCCGCCGACCAGATAGGCGAGTAGCGAACTCGGGGCGCACTTGGCGAGCGTGGCGGTGAAGGCGCCGGGCAGCCCGGCGGCCTGAAGCCCGATCAGGGTGACGGCCATGCCGTTGGGGCCGGGGGCGGCCTGGGCGAGCGAGAAGAAGGTGACGAACTGCGCGTCGGTAATCCAGTGACGCGTCTCGACGGCGTAACGGTGGATATCGGCGAGGGTGACGTTGGTGCCGCCGACCGCGAGCAGCGACCAGAGCGAGCCGTGCAGAAAGAGATCGATGAGTGTGTGCATGGGCGACGTCGTCTTCTCGTCCTTATTGACCCTTCTCCCCGGTCTTGCCGTTCTGGCCGCTTTGACCTTGAGGATCGTGACCATCTCGCGGCTGCGACCGGCCACGCCGGTAGGCTGTGAGGATGGCGCAGGGGCCGAGAACGCCGAGCACGAGCAGCAGCGGGAGTCCGAAAACGAAACTACCGACGAAGGTGGCCGCGGCAAAACCGAGTGTCGTCCAGTGGCGTTCCAGTCCGCCGAGCAGACGCACCGATGTGGCGATGACCAGCCCGGTGGCGGCGGGCATCAGCCCGGAGAGCAGGTGCTGGACGAGCGGTGTTTGCCCCCATTGGGCGTAGGCGTAGCCAATCAGGATGATGACGACCGTCGGACAGAAATAGAGGCCGGCGACGGCGGATGCGGCACCGCGAGGGCCACGGAATCGGCGTCCGAGGACGGTAGCGATATTGGCGACGTTGGGGCCGGGCAGGAGTTGCGCGAGGGGGAGCAATTCGGCGAATTCCCGGTCGGTGAGCCAGCGCCGCTGGTCGACTACCATCCGTCGCGCCCAGGGCAGGACGCCGCCGAAGCCGGTGGCGCCAATGGTGCCGAAGGCGAGGGCGAGGTCCCAGCAGGTGGGTGGCTCGGTGGGGTTTGGGGTAACGGTGTCTGGCGCAGGCGACTCGGGGGAGGAGGCGTCTGAAGTATCGGAGGCGAGGAATGTCACGATTGCCCGTTGCCGGAGGGGTTATGCCCGTGGAGTTCGTGTTCGAGGCGGACGACTTCCTGCGCGACGAGTGCGATGGCGTTACGGATTTCCATGAGCGCGGTGTAGAGGGCTTGCGCGTTCTGGGGGGAATGCATGGCGACGTCGCGGGCAGCGGTTTCGATGGCGTCGAGCGACAGGGCGATGCGGTCGAGATTCTCCAGCATGGGATCGATCTCCGTTGACGCGCACAGTGCGTGCATACCCCCATGATACCCAACTGACGTATCTCGGTGGGGGATGTTAGAATGCGTGCCCTTGCCGGGGTGATGAAATTGGTAAACATAGCGGACTTAAAATCCGCCGCCTTAGGGCTTGCCGGTTCAAGTCCGGTCCCCGGCACCACTAGGGCTTTAAGCCTTATCAAGCTAAACGCAGTAAACCCTATTATTTCAAGGGTTTGCGTGATATCTTCGCTTCCCGAAGCGGTGCCAGAACGTAGCCAGAAATAGCTATTTTCGCTACTCAGTGCACCGGATTTGCACCGGAATTTGCACCGGATTTTGCACCGGGAAAACATGGCGACATACATCAAGCGAGACGGCGGTTGGCAAGCGCAGGTGCGCCTCAAGGGCGTTAGCATTTCGAAGCGATTCGTTAGTAAGGCTGACGCCGTTGCATGGGCCACGCGCACCGAACATGACATCAACGTCGGCAAGATCACGCCCGGCACAAAGCACACCCTCGCGGATGCATTCCGTGAGTATGAAAAGCGGGTCTCGCCGACGAAGCGGTCGGGGCGTTGGGAGGCAATTCGCTTTGCCGCGTTCGTGCGAGACTTTCCCGAGCTGGCCGCGAAGAACATCGCCGAGGTGACGCCTGACGATATGGGGCGTTGGCGAGATGCCCGACTCGCGGGCGACTTAGCTGCCAAGCGTCCTCCCGTAGGTAACGCGACCGTGCTGCGCGATATCAACCTGTATTCGCACGTGTTCACGACTGCACGTGATGAGTGGCGCTGGATACGTGAAAGTCCAATAACCGGCATGCGTCGGCCGACAGAGCCGCAACCGCGCACCCGCCGCGTCAGTGATGACGAAGTGGCGCGGTTGCTGCGGCAGCTCGGCTACCTTAAAGACGAGACGCCGACGACTCGCTCGGCACGGGTGGCGGCAATGTTTGTCTTCGCCATCGAGACCGCCATGCGTGCCGGTGAAATCACGGCGCTGCGGTGGGACGAGATCAATTTCGAAAAGCGGTACGCGCACATTCCGAAGACAAAGACTGACGTCGCACGTAGCGTGCCGTTGTCGAAGCGAGCGCTCGAAGTTCTTGAGCAGCTACGGCCACTCGAAGGGGATTTTGAGGGGAGGGTGTTCGGTGTCGAGGCACCGTCGCGCGACGCGCTGTTTCGAAAAGCGAAAAAAGCTGCTTTGCTCGAAGACCTACACTTTCACGATGCGCGGCGCGAAGCGCTCACGCGGCTCTCGAAGGTGTTCGGGGTCATGGAGTTGGCGAAGGTCAGCGGGCACCGGGACTTGTCGATATTGCAGACTGTGTACTACGCCCCGCACGCCGCCGACCTTGCTGAAAAGCTACATCAGGCCGCTACGTGAGACTCTGCCCATTCGACTACGTCTTTTGAGCGCCAGAGCGGGCGTGCCCGCTCGGTGCTCGTGACCTTGCCGGACGGGATTCGGATCGGGCGGGGAAAGCCGTCCATCGTCACAATCCATTGTCGCGTGTGTTGCTCGCTGCGGTGCAGGTATGAGGCAATCGTCGCAATGTCCCACAGCGCCACGGAATGAGGTACTGTCGGGGCGATGTGCTGAGCAAGCGCCTGAGCTATCCGGGCAATGAAGTCCGAATCACTCGCCGGCTGAATTTCGCCGCCGCTCGCCTGGCTGTTCGTGTGAGCGATGCTCATGGTGTCACCCCTTCCATATCCGCGACAGCATCCATTTCCGCTGCGGTGACGAATGTCGTCCGTGTAGTGCCGGGCACCTGCATGCAAAGTGTTCCCTTTCTCGGCCCAGACTTTGCTTCACGGAAAACTGCGCCGGAGATCTGCATCACTTCACGGCTCTTTCCGTCGCCAAGCCAGCCCGCACTGAAAAGACGGAAGTTTTGTTCCACGGGCGCGAGCTTTTCCAGCGCCACTTTGCCGAAAGGCATTTTTGCGAAGATGTCTTCCATCATTCCCCCTTGGTCTGACTGGCGGCGATGGACCGGGCCAACTCGCGGGCTTCCGTTCTGCACTCAATCACTCGCCCGTCGAAGGTGCGCACGAATGATCGAATGTCGTGCCATTGGGACGGTGCTCCTGCTTCGGTGACGCTTGCTATTGCGAGGGGTGACAGGAACATCGAGCGGCCGTCGATATCTGTAATTTCGATCATTTCAGATCTCCCTTCGCTCGGCTTGTGACAATGGCGGCGTCCTGTGCTTTGAGCAACCGCTGCATTTCCTTGTTGCACATCTGGATCATTTTCAGGGCGACGGGCTGGCTGTCGTTCCGATACAAGCACCCACCCTCGAGAATGGCGACGATCACGCCGAACGTGTTCAGGTCGGTGTGGGCGTGCATAGCTTCGCGCACGTGCTCGGGAATTTTTGGAGCGGACATCACGCGTTCTCCTTCGCCTGACTGGCGGGAATGGTTGCACAGAACTCGAAGAAATCGCCGCCCGCGTTCATGTGACAAATGAGGTCGTTGTACTCTTTGCTGACGGCGCGAAGGCTTGCAATCTCCGCATCCCGCTTGTCCTCCCCGCTATCCGCCGATAGCGCGGTGCAGGCTTGCCAGCCTTCCCATGACGACTGAACGAAAGGGTTTGTGTAGGTGCCGTCAGTCTCGCGTTCCAAGCTGGTCCACTGCGCGCATGATTCGAATACCGCGCGGCCGATGTCGAGCGGCATCCAGCGGCGGTTTCCGAATTCATCGCAGAGCTTGTCGTCTTGTGACGTGAAAGTCACGATATCGACGGGAAGGGAGGCCTCCTTGCGTTCTGCCGAGCTGATCGGTTGCCCTGCGCCTTCGGTGCTTTTCTGTGCCACAACACCACGACGCACTAACTCGCGAGCGAAACCAACGCTGTCGAAGTCGTCAACGAGGGTTCCGGCAATCATCCGATGGCCTTTGAAGTCGTGAGCGAGAGACATGATTGCATCGCTCGTCATGGGGGCATCGGCTGAGATGGGTTGGTCGTGATGCCACAGGAACATCGCATACGTCGCGACGTCCATCGGGTCGCCTTTTTCGACGTGCTCGCGCAGCTCGTGACTCAGGACGTCAGCGCTAATTGCCTGCCATCCACCCCGGCCTTTAGCCCGGCTACGTGCGAGCTTCCGTTTCATCTCTGTGGCGAAGATATCGACGGCGGCGTCGTCCGCTTGTTGTGCGGTCATCGGTGTGGCCATGAGTGCTTGCAGCGCTTCCAGATCTGCTGGACTGCGCAACGTGATCGCGATCCCGGTCATATCCGGTTCCTTTGCTACGTCCATGCCCATCCATAACGGATCATATTGGGCGTTGCCGAACGCGCGGATAGCCTTCGTGAGCGGTGCCAGATCGGTGCGGGTGTCCGCACCGATGGCGTCCAGTTCGTCTAACACGCGTTGGAAGCTGTTCAGCGGCTGCTTGTGCATGGTGGTGGTCTCTGGCTTGGCGGGCCGCGTAAGCGCCCCGCCTTCGTCAATCTGGAATTCGCGCCGCGCGAGCGGCGCATCGTCCATCTGGATAGATTCCCCGGACGCGAGCACGTCCCCGCCGAGGCTCGATGTGGGGTTGGTTTGGGGCGACTTGTCGTTTGCCCCCTTTGTCCGCTGACGCGGCAGCGGGAAGGGGGTAGAAATGGCCGGGCGAACCATCAGAGTTTCCCCAAGAGTGCGCGCACGGCGAGGTCTTCGAGCCATTCAACGGCCCGGGCGCTGTTCCTTGCGCCGCCATTACGAAGGTTGTCGGCCGCAGTGATAGCGCCAAGCGCGATAGCAATGGGGCGCGATTTGTACCGAGGACTTTGGCTTGACACGGGGCCACGTCGGCCTGATCCACCGAGGCTATAGGAGGCAGTCGCGTGCCAAGCATCCAACGATGCACGCGCGACACTGATATCCATCCAATCGCGGCCCCACTTCGGCGATTCGATGGTCTCGGTTGCTTCTGCGTTGAGCATGCCGTGCTCGTTAGCGGTCGCGATCCAACGTGTTTTATCCGCTTCGGTATCGAGCGTGCAGAGTGACGTAAGCGTCGTCATGATCTCGACGTAGCCCGGCGAGTCTTCGCAAAAGTCGTCATCGTTGTACGCAGCGACTGCTGCGAACAAAAGTTGCTTTGCGAGGCGGTCAGGGATTGCGATGGGGCCTGCTTTCGCTTTCGTAGATGCCTGCTTTGCGGGTTTACCCTTCGGGAGCGTAGGCAGGTCGAGATTCTTCTGTGTGACCTTGGTGCGGCCATCCTTGGTAGCGACCGACAGGGCTTTCTCGATGACGTCTAGCGCCTTGTCCGCCCCGACGTCGCGGATTGTCTTGATTGCCAGCGTCGACGTCACCTTGCTCTCGCGGATGAGGTCGTGGAGATCTGCCGGAGCGCCGAGCAACAGCATCACGTCACGGAATGTCTGGCTGGTGATGGCGAGATGCGTGCAGATCTCGGCTTGCGTCATGCCTTCGCGTTGCAGCTCCGCGATGTTCTCGGCGAGCTGAAGGGGTGTGATGTGCACGCCACCGTTCGCGTTGATGCCGCGAATGATGAGCTTCTTACGGTCGACCTGCTGTGCCGGATACAGGACGAGAGGGATCACGTCGAAAGCGAGCTTTTCATCTGCCCACGTCGCCAACTGGATTGCTCGACGTGCTGCAAAAAATCGATGCTGCCCCTCGTGAATGTAGATGCGATTCTCGCCGTCGACGTTGCGCACGAAGCCGCCGATGGGCTTCGATTTGTCATAGCCGTTTGCGAGCATCTTCTGCGCCAGCGATTCAACCTCGGCCATATCCAGCGGGCGAACGTTGTCGCGGGCATCGTGGTGGCACTTGGTAGGGTCCACAAGCCAAAGGTCGTCGGACCTGCCGCCTGCGGTGCTGATCGCCTTCTTGATGTTGCCCGTAACGATCGGCTCGGCAACCAGATCGGTTTGACGTTCGTCGATCATGCTGCCTCCTGCGCGGTGCCAGAGTTAGCGGCTTTGCGCTTGGCGCGGGTAGCTCGTGCCTTCGCATCGCTCGCGGCGGCTTTGGACTTGATGGCGGCTTGCTTGGCTGCATGGACTGCATTCAGTGCGCGGTGCCGTTTCAGTGCGGCGTCGCAATCCGATTTGCTCGGCTGCGAGACTTGCGTGCCGACGATCTCGCCGTTAAGGGAGATGGTGTAGATCGGCAGGGGCATGCCCGGGCGACGTGCGCCGCGTACGACGTATTTCCCGACGTTGGTCGGGCCGGTCGGGCGTTGCTGGATCGGGTCATAAGTCGCGAACGTCATCAGGCTAAGCGTATGGTTTCGCACGTCACGGTCGGGGCCGGGAAGGGTGAAGGGCTTCGGCATGTTGGGTCACTCGTCGGTGTCACCGGCCGCTCGTCGTTTGAGGTCCGGTGTGGTGTCTTGACGTTGCTCGCGACGCTGGCGGATCTCCGCGCAGTTCGCGAGGCATATTCGAATTCTTGGGTTCGTGATCGCCACCGAGGGCGGGCCGATGCATCGCAGCAGACGAAATTCGCGTGCGAGATCCGCGTCAGTGATTTTGGGGCGCGTCATTGGCTGGCCCTTGTGTCGTACAAGTTGCCCATGCCAGCGGCATCAGCGAGCGCGTGTGCGGCGCGGGGGTGGTTGCATTCAAGTACCCCGCAAAGCCCTGCGATAAAAAGATCGGCGTTTCGTGCACGCTCGTCGTCGTCGATCTCGAGGAGGCTCTTTGAGCGCTCGCAGGCATCGATGAACGCCTTTTCTGTGAGTTGGGGTTTGCGCTCTTTCATGGGCCGCCCCGTCATGCGAAGCGGCGGACAGGCCGCGCGAATCGCTGGCAGTCCACGTCGCAGAGCGTCCGGCGCATGTTCGTTGCGCGCCCGGCGGCGGGTTTCGTGTGTTCGTACGTCGGCAAGCTGCTGGCGTAGACGATTGCCGCCGCGATGGCAGCGAGGCAGATAAGGACGGTGCGGCGCGGACGCGCAAAGTCACTTTTCCGGCCGGTGGTGAATCCGGCAGGCACGGGTTCGGGAAGGTGCTGCATACCCCGAATCCATGCCTGTCGCCGCTCGATGTTGTGATCGCGAAGACAATCCATGTGGATCTCCGGTTGCTGGCTCACGGGTGCGAGTCAATGCGCCGGAGTATCCAGTACTGGAATATTGTTTGTCAATCCAGTTCTGGAATTCTTTTTGCGGATTGCGGGGCTAACCGCAGCAATGTGAGGTGCTCAACTATTCAGGTTTGGAAGGGCGAAGCCGTGGGCGGAGGGCGAATAGCCGTGCGGAAGTCGCGCCAGCAGCGAGGAGCATAACCACGTCGAGCCATGCTCGTTCGTTGATAAATGTCGCGGTAGCCAGGGCCGTGAGCAGGGTCGTGTATCCGAGGCGGCCGGCCCAAGGAGAAATCGTTCTCGGGCGTGCGTAGTTGCGCAGAGTTAGGCTTAAATCGTCGAGCGCGTTCGCTAGGCAGGGTGCAATCGGGCGTTCGACGCCGCGCGCCCACACGTCAACGGTCCCGTCTTCGCGGACGATGGCGAGCGCACTGGCAATTGGATTGGGTTTGGTGGTGTCTTGGGCGACGGTGACGAGGTGCTGTTGTATCGCCTTGTGCCGCGCGTTTCTCGTTGTTATGGGGTGATGGTGCAGTGAAACAACATTACTTGCGCCGCCGGAGTGTCTGGTCTCTTGTCGTGCTTTTGTCATGTGGATCAAGGCTTAACGAATCGTTGGATAATGGTCTACCAGCGATGCGCTTTGCGCTCTCTCGATCCTGCTTTGACGCGGCATGCGTGCTGTCGAACGCAGATATTTCCTCGGTCCCCGGGGCTACGTTCGGGGTTTGTGTTAGCAGAAATTCGGCGAAAGCCCCAAGTTTTTGCTGATCCTCGGCCGACAGAAGTGCCAACCTGCGGGGGTCAAGTGACGGCGGTAGTTCTACGGCTCCGCGTTCGGTTAGTAGTTGGCTGGGTGGGACGCCGATACCTTTCGCAAGCCCTTCCACGATGCTGAGCTGGGCATCGACTTGAGCGGCAAGCACGCGATTTACTGAGCTTTGAGCAATGCCGGAGCGCTTCGACAGCTTCACTTGCTTGTCGACGTGCGGCAATTCGCGCATGTAGTAACGCACGTTGGCGGCCAGAACTTCGCGGAGAGGTGTTTTGGTCATGACGGAAATGATGCCGCGCCTCTTGTTCCCGCGAAGGAAACCTAAGCTGGAATTTCCGTTTGCGGAAAATTCCAGAACTGGATAGAATTCGCGCATTACATCTCTCATTGGATATGTCCATGCGGATAAATCAAGAACCAATGCTGGTAGGGGTGCTGCGCAATCTGGACAAGAACAAAGGGTACCTCCCCGATGTTGCTCGGGGTTCGGGTGTCCCGTACCAGACCGTTACCAAGATTGCGTGCCGCCTCGTTCGCGATCCGCGCATTTCGACGATCCAAGCCTTGCACGATTACTTCGCGAGTCGCCCGGGCGCGCATGCGTTGCCCAGCGACGCGGCCTCGGCGAACTAACGGCCACTTCCGCATCTTCTTCTCTCCCTGTTGTGTTCTGACCTGAACTGTAGTGAGTTCCAGCGTCGGTAAACACGATGAAACGCTATCGCATCAAAGAACGGTCACAGGAGGCCAACATGCGTAAGACCTACGGACGTGTATTGCATTGGTTGATTGCCCCGGCATTGGAGTATGCGGGTATCGCACGTCTTCCCTGTGCGAAAGACATCGCTCGCGACGATCCATATGTGGCGTTGCTGCGCAAGGCGCTCAGTGGCCGCACCTCGAAGATCTCAGTGGTAGAGCTGCTGGACGACGTTCTTGAACTGCCCACATCACGCCGGTTGCCCTCAGAGATTCGCCGCGTGTCGCGCGCGATGTCGGTGCTTGGCTGGCGACGCGTGAGAGAGAGCGCTGCGGGTGGCGGCTGGGCGTACCAGCCGGGCCACTGACGTGCTGAAGGCTATTCGATTGATCCTTGGGCTGCCTTTCTTATCGTCTCGGGAATGGATAGCGCGTAACCGTACATCGTCGCTGCAATTTCATGACGTTCATGGTCACTGTACTCAGAGTGTCGCCCGTGAGGACTCGAAAGAATCCCGTCGCAGGCACTTTCGAGATTCGCCAAGAACTTTTCGGCGTCATCGAGCGAAGTGATGCACTGATTGATTAACGCAGCGACTACGCATTCCAGCGCCGCTACCTGAATTTTCAAGCTGTCATCTGCCATTTATGCGCTCTCCATTGGTGGACCCCAAATTATGGGGCAAGACGAGATCGCAAGAGGCCAAACTATGACTTACAAGTATCGGGAAACCGAACCTCTCGACGTACTCTACAACGCCATCCGGGCAACCCCCGGCGGCGTAACGGATGCCGCGAACTATTTGTCGGCCCGCCGCAGTCGCCAGATCTCTGCGGAGAATCTGCGGTTGCGACTTCGGAACGAAGGCGACAACCGCCTGAGCTTCGAAATGTTCGATTTGCTCATTGAGTGGCTGGAGGAGCGCGGCCGTCCGGATGCGCGCGACGCAATCGCGGCATTCGCGGCGCAACACGGAATGCGCGCGGTGCCGATGGCGCAGATATCCGGCGATCAATGTGTCTCGTCACTTGCACGAGATGCGCTAACGCTCGGCCAGCACTGTGGCGCAGTAGCGGCAGAAGTCGTCGCCGCTATCGACGACAAGCGCATCACGCTCGATGAGCAGGACGCGATAACCCGCGTCGTTCGGGATACGCAGGAAACGCTGGATGGGTTGCTTGCTCGCGTCAAGCACCTCGCCGCGCAGCACGGCGCGTAATCGATGCAGTTCGGCACCGGCTTCGTGTGCTGCAACAAGTACCGCGCAAAGGCGGGGCTTAGTTGCGATCTGGATGCGCAGCTCGAGTGCGCGTCCATCGAGTGTGCTCGTCTTGCCGCGCACGCTCCTGACCGACTCCATCACTTCCTGACCACTCTCTTGCCGGTGTTCCCGCCTGACGTCTTGCTCGTACAGGCTCGGCAGGGAGGGTACATCGATACGTTCATCGCTGCGGCGGCTTGCTATTGCGCAGTCCTTCGCACGCTCGATGAGCGTCGGGCCTTCTTCCATTTCCTTGCGGGCTATCTGAGTGCCGACCAGTCGGCACGCTTCAAGACGCTTCACGAAAGCGAATGGAAACGCCTGCGTAACAAAGTCTGACCGGGGGACATAAAGTGACTTTGCGATTGAAATCTCGGGGACGTAAGCGCCCCGCATTCCGTTGTGGTGGTGCCGTGGTGTCGAGCGCATTCGTCGCCGGTCGTGCGCGTTGGCGCAGGGCTGTGCGTATGGTCAAGCTTGAGGCCGCGTAACGATGGCGAGTCTTGACGATATCCGCTCGCAGCTTGTCGCTGCGGGCCATCCTGACTTGCCCGTCGGGCATCCTATTGCAGACGACAAACACCATCGCTACGGTAAGGGGAAGAAATACTGGTACGCCCTGCATGAAGTCGTGCGCGAAGGTCGCGTGCTCGGCTACACCGGCGCCTATGGCTGTTGGTCCGGCCCTGACAACGGGGCGACAAAGTTCGAATGGTCCGGCGAATCCGTAACGCCCGACGATCTCGCTGCGGTTAAGCGCCGTCAGGAGGACGTCGCGCGCGTCGAGGCGGAGAAGAAAGCCAAGCAGGCCCGCAATGCGTCGAACCGTGCGCAGTCGCAATGGGACGCCGCCGAGGGCGTTCCTGTGGCGTCCGTTTACTTCGACCGGAAGCACATCACGCCCGAATGCGTGCGCGTGGATGCCGAGGGCGACATTCTCGTCCCGATGGTGGTCTACGGCGAAACGCAGCATCTCGCCGGGCTGCAAAAGATCTCCCCCGACTCCGCAAAGCGCTTCAATGCTGGCATGGACAAGGCAGGCACGTCGTGCCGCCTCGGAGCAATTCACGCTGACGATAAGGTGATCGGCATTGCCGAAGGCTATGCCACTGCACGATCCGTGCGTATGGCGCTTGACGATTCGATCCCGGTCGTCGTTGCGTTCGACGCCGGTAGCCTCATGGAAAACGCGAAGCGCCTGCGCGCGAGCTTCCCCGACGCTCACGCGCTGTTCTTCGCCGACGACGATTGGAAGATCGAGCAGCGCGTTTGCGACTGGCTTGCGGAAGAATTCGCGTACGACGGTGATGCGCAGATCGGCGGCGAGGTGCTGAATCTGACGCGCAAAGACGTCGACGTGCAGGTGCGCGTCGTTCGGAAAACTGACGGGCACGGCGTCGACTCTATCGAGGCAACGATCACGACGGCGGCGTCGAGCGCAGCGCCACGCGTGCGCACCTTCGCGAATGCGGGTCTCACGGCAGCGTATGCGGCGGCAGCGGTGATAGGTAACGCAAGCGTTACATTCCCGAAATTCGCCGCACGTGGCGACAGGAAGCTGACTGACTTTAACGACCTGCATGGCGAGGAAGGGCTGCATATCGTCAAGCAGCAGGCGAGCACGGCCGTGCTGGTGGCGTTGGGTGGTGTTGTGGAGGGGGATATTCCAGGCGCACACCTGCAAGCTGTGGAGACGCCCGAAGATCCGCTCTACGAGCAGGCCGTCGACGCTGTTCGGAAGCACGGCAGGGGCACGGTCGGGCACTTGCAGAGAATGCTATCCGTGTCGTACGCCCGCGCCGCCCGGCTGCTGGAAGTGATGGAAGAACGACGCGTCGTCACGTCAGCCGATTCGAACGGTCGTCGGAAGGTCTTCGCCACCGGCTTGCCCCCTTCATCGGCTGGCGCTGCGGATGGCCCGCCGGGTGACTATGACGAAGAAGATCAGTGGCGGGCACGCTTGCGGCGAGCTGAGAAATCCGGCGCTGTGCTGCCCGCGCTCGACAACGTGTTTGCGATCTTGCTGAACGATCCGGCGTGGGCGGGCGTGCTCGGCTTTGAGCAGTTCTCCGGGCGTGTCATGAAGCTCAAGCCGCCACCATTCGACGAGGGCGGTGCTGAGGGCGAGTGGACCGACCGTGACGACTCACGCTGCGTTCTGTGGCTCGGCCAGCGCTACGGATTCAGTCCCAAGCCGGATATCACGATGGAAGCGGCGTTCTTGGTTGCGGAGCGATACCCGTATCACGTCGTGCGTGACTACTTGGAGTCGGTCAAGACGAAGTGGGACCGTAAGCCTCGCCTTCGCTCGTGGCTCGTCGACTACCTGTTTGTTGAAGACACGGAATACGCTCGCCTCGTCGGCTTCAAATGGCTCCTTGGCGCCATCGGTCGCGTCATGCGCCCCGGCTGCAAGATGGACAACATCCTGATTCTTGAGGGTAAGCAAGACGCAGGGAAGTCCCGCACCTTCGCGACGCTGTTCGGTCAACAGTGGTTCACCGACGCTCACATCACCATCGGCGACAAGGACACTTACGTCGTCATGCAGGGCAAGTGGGTGATCGAGCTGGCCGAGCTGGATGCGTTGAACAAGGCCGATTCGTCTCTCGCGAAGAAGTTTTTTACGACGGCAGTCGACACGTTCCGTCCGCCGTATGGCCGTAGAGCCATCGACGTGCCCCGTCAGTGGGTCGCGTGCGGTACGGTGAACTTCGACGCTTACCTTAAAGACGAATCGGGGAATCGGCGCTATTGGCCGGTCAAGGCTGCGGACCTGCTGGATCTTCTCGGCTTGGCTCGTGATCGCGATCAGTTGTGGGCCGAGGCATTCACTGAGTATCTGGAATGGGAGCGTGCCGACGATGAGGCGGGCGGCACGTTGCCGACGCCGTGGCAGGTCACGCAGGCGGAAAAGCCGATGTTCGCAGTGGAGCAAGAGGCGCGTTACGAAGGCGATGTGTACGAAACCATGATCGCCCGGCACCTGTACGAAATGACGGGCAACGAGATCACGACGGAACAAATTCTTGCCGACGTGCTCAAGCTTGAGATCTCGAAGTGGACCCCGGCCGAACAGCGGCGTATCGGCAAGGCGATGAAGTCAATCGGGTGGGTGCGTAAGCGTCGCAGCGGCGGGGCGCGCGAGTGGTTCTACGAGCGCCCGCCTGCGCCGTCCGCGCCAGCCGTGGCAGTGGTCGAGCCGATCCAGTACGAGGAAACCGACGATGTGCCGCTTTGACCTGAAAAAGCGCGCCATGTCGACCGGTTTGGCGCGCGCGACAGCGGACAAAGGCGCGCTTAATCGCCGTCCCATGTCCCGACGTCCCAAGCGCCACCGCAACCCCGTGCGCGTGATGCGTGCGACGTGCGCGACGTGCGAGCGAGGGTGCGCATGTCGCGCGTGTCGCAGGCGCACACCCACGAACTTTCATTTTTTCTCTGAGACGTTGGGACATTGGGACGGGGACAGCCGATGAGGATCGACTACAAAGAGCAAGCCGGGATCGCGATGAGCGCACGCACGCAGCTCGCCGACTCGGTATCGGATCGCCAAGTTACTTTGGGTGCTCTCGCGTTTGCCGATGAGTTGGGTGCGATCCTGTGGCGAATGAAGTACGGGCAGGACGTCAAGCGTGCGGGAATGAAGCGGGCGACGTTGCTGCTGGCGAGCAAGGTCCGGTCGTCCGGCAAGTTCAATCGCGCACGCTTCACTGGCATCGACAAGGCGGCTAAGCGTGAGCGCAATCTTGGTGGTGAAGTCGAGCGGTCTGCGGCGGATATCGTCGAGCGGTTCGCGCGGCGCGTCATTGTCGAGTGGGTCGCAGACGTATGCGTCACGTGCAGCGGGCGGGGCAAGGTCGCAGTGTCAGTGTCGGCGGTGCCGACTCCGACGCCGTGTCGTGCGTGCGGCAGTACCGGGCGAGTGTTGATCTATGAAATGGTATTGCCGTCCGTGCCGCTCACTCGCGCGTTCGCGATTCAAGAGCACGACCGATGCCCCGCATGCCACGGTCGCCGGTATCTGTACCCTGATTCGAGCACGCGGGCAGCGGTTCGCACCGACGTCTGTCCGTCGTGCTCCGGCACTGGCAAGGCGAAGGTCGATCACCCGGCACGTGCGCATGCCCTTGGTGTATCGCTCGATGTGTATCGCAGGCGATGGGAGGACCGGTTTCACGGGATGCTCGCGGTTCTGGATCGGATCGACGCACGTGCGGGTGACGTCGTGAGCGCACAGATGCGACGAGGCAGCTTGCAGTCCGAAAGATCTTGAAATAGAATCCGTTTCATCCAGTGCCCCCCGGCGGTGAATCCAACGGCGCTCACTGGTGTATCGCTGGCACCGCGCGTTAGTCGTGCAAACCTCTCGGGACATAAGAAGAATAAGCGGAGCCTGTTAGGTGGGGTTGGGGAAGGTCCGCCCTTGCAGTGCGTAAGACAGATTATCGAAGCCCTGAGCATGCAAATGCTCGGGGCTTTTTGCTTTGGGCCTGACGCGGTGGACCAGCGCGTCGGCCCGCTCGTCGCTGGGGCTCCCCGTCAGGGGCAGCGGCGAGCACCCGACGCGATACGCCAGGGGCGCGGGGGCGTGCTCAAAAAATGTGCGCCGGGGACCCTATAGGCGACCCGCACGCGGGGCCGTGGACCCGCCGATTTGCGCTAGTCAGCAGTCAACAAACTTACTCAACAAGTCAACAGCTTCTGTTGACCGGTCAACGTCGACCGGTGTTTACCTGTCCCGTTGCCTATGGATCGACCTCCCCAACAGTTCGTGAAGCGAGCGGAGTACGCGCGCATGCACGGTTGGCATCGTTCGTATGTCACCAAGCTCGAACGCGCTGGCCGAATCGTTCTCTCGCCAGATGGCGGCATGGTCGATTGGGCTGCTACCGATGCGCTTATCGGCGAGACGTCCGACCCGAGCAAGCTCGGTGTAGCGGATCGTTGGGCCGCGCAGCGCCCCGAGGCGACGCCCGCCGTGCAAGTCGCCTCTCCGGCTATATCGGCTTCGCCGCTGCCGCCGCCAGCCCCCGCAAGTGACGCGGGTTCGGCTGGCGCGAGGAGTGGCTATCTCTACTGGCGTGAGCAGCGCGAGAAGGAGCTGGCGCTTGCGGCGCAGCGTGACCGCGAGCAGGCAGAGGGAAAGCTGGTCGATGCGGAGACGGTGCGTAGGGCGCGGTTTGAACTAGCACGGCAGGTTCGCGACCGTCTGCTGACGTTGCCCGAGCGAGTGCATAAGCAGGTCGCAGCGGAAAGCGATCCGCTCACGGTGCTGCTGATGCTCGACGAGGAGGTGCGTGATTGCCTTCGCCAGCTCGTCACCGAGATCGCGGGGACAGGGGGTGAGGATGGGAGCGGTTGACGGTTGGCAGTTGGTGCGTAGCTCGTGGTGTGACGGCCTCGCGCCCGATCCGGTTACGCAGGTCTCAGAGTGGGCGGACGCGAATCGGATGCTCTCGCGCAAGGTTGCGGCGGAGCCGGGGCCGTGGCGCACTTCGCGCACGCCCTACCTGCGGGAGCCGATGGACTGCCTGTCCGTGACCAGCCCGATTCAGGACGTTGTATTCGTCGCGGGCACGCAGGTCGGCAAGAGCGAGACCGGCATGAATTGGCTTGGGTGCTCGATAGACCAGTCGCCGTCGCCGTTTCTCGTTGTCATGCCGACGCTAAATCTTGCGAAGCGATGGAGTCGACAACGCTTCTCCGAGCTGGTCGACAACACGCCAATCATCAAGAAAAAGGCGGGTGAAAAGCGCTCGCGTGATAGCACCAACACTATTCTCGAAAAGGAGTTTGAAGGCGGTTCGATGGTGGTCGTCACCGGCGCGAACAGCGCGGTCGGCTTGCGCTCGATGCCTGCCAAGTACATCCACTTCGACGAGGTGGACGGCTATCCGCACGACGTCGACGGTGAGGGCGATCCAACGCTGCTTGCGAAGAACCGCCAAGACAGCTTTCAATCGCGCGCAAAGCGACTTTATACGTCGACGCCGACAGAGAAAGATGCGTCGGCCATCGAGGAGCTATACGAGGCGAGCGACAGGCGTCTCTACTACGTTGCCTGTCCACACTGTGGGCACGAGCAGCCGCTTGTGTGGAACGACGACGACGGCGTTAAGCGGATGTACTGGCGCGATGACGATCCGGAGACGGCCGGCTACATCTGCGCGGGGCCGGAGTGCGGCGTGATCATCGATGAGCGTCATAAGCGCGAAATGCTCGAAACGGGCCGCTGGATTGCGCGCTCGCCGGGGCCGGGAAAGGCTGCGGGGTTCCTCATCAATTCGCTGTATTCACCGTGGGTCTCTTGGGCGTCGCTGGTAAATGAGAGGATCGAAGCCGACAAGGCGGCAGCAAACGGCGATTACTCGAAGCTGAAGACGTTCACCAATACGCGCGAGGCGCGTTCGTGGGAAACGCCGGGATCGCGGGTCAAGTCGAACACGCTGCGTGAGCGGGCCGATAGCGAAACGTATCGTCTCGGCACGGTGCCGGTCGGTGGGCTTGTGCTCACGGGGGCGGTTGACGTCCAGCCTGATCGCCTGGAGTTGCTGATTCTGGCGTGGGGCGTCGGCGAGGAGGTGTGGATCGTTGATTACCGGGTGTTCTACGGTGACACGAGCGAGGACGACGTTTGGACTGAAATGCGGCAAGTCGTCCGCACGCCGATACGCAACGCATGGGGGCACGACCTGTTCGTCCGACTCTGCGCGGTCGACACCGGCTACAACGCACAACGCTGCTATGCGTGGCTGCGTGAGCACGAGCACGAGGGGTTCGTCGGGGTGAAGGGCTTCGGCGATGAAAAGCGCCCGTTGCTCGGCAAGCGCAGTACGGTCGACTTCGATTGGATGGGCGCGAAGGTGCCGAACGGTGCGCATGTCTATCCGCTCGGCACGTTCGTCGCAAAAGAGCAGCTTATGGGGTGGCTGCGACTTACCGGCACCGGATCGCATCGCGTGCACTACTCGCCGGACCTCTTTGACGACTTCTTCGCCCAGCTCACCGCCGAGGTGCTTGTGACGAAGTGGGTCGGCAGCAAGGCTCGTAAAGAGTGGTGGAAGCCGAAGAAGGCCCGCAACGAAGTGCTCGACATGTTCGTCTACAACATGGCCGTCGCGGCGATGCTGGGCCTGCCGCGTTGGCGTCCGATTCAATGGGAGACGCTGGTCAAGAACCTGCAAAGCGACGACCTGTTCGGTGCCCCGGCAGTGCCGTCAGAACCCGACGAGGCGAACGAGATGCCGCAGCAGTCAGACGCGGCTCCCGAGCCTGACACGGAATCGCCGGACGCTGGTGTGCCCGCATCGGTATCGCCGCAACTGCCACCACAACCCAAACCCGTACCAATGACCGCCCCCCGCCCGCCTGCCCGGCGCGTGGGGCGTTCGTCGTACCTGAAACGCAGATAAGGGGGCTAGATGGCCTATTCGCAGAAAGATTTGGACCGCATCGACCGGGCAATTGCGACCGGTCAGCTTGAGGTCGAATACGCTGACCGGAAAGTCCGGTATCGCTCGGTGCGTGAGCTGCGCGAGGCGAAAAGCGAAATTGTTAAAGAGCTTGGAGCCAACGCGCCGCGCTCGCGAATCATCCGGCTTCGGCACGGTGGGAAGGGGCTGCTATGAGCAAATTCCCCTCCCTGTCGCAGCGAGGCTTTGTGATGCCTACGCGGCTCAAGGCGTCGGCTTACGACGCGGGTGGCGGGGGCGGTGGGCGGGGGAAGTCGTGGAAGGTCTCGGGGGCCGGGCCGAACGCTGCGGCGACGCAGAATTTAGCGCTCATGCGCTCCCGTGCTCGTGCCGCGATTCGTAACGACCCTTGGGCCAAAGCGGCGATTCACCGTCTTGTGACAAACACCATCGGCACGGGGATTCAGCCTCATCCAAAGCACAGCGACGAGAAAATCCGTGCCGCTCAAAAGTTGCTTTGGAAGGACTGGCTACCTGACGGCGACGCCGATGGATTGCTCGACTTCTACGGTCAGCAAACGCTCGCCGCGCGGGCATTCTTCAGTGACGGCGAAGTATTCGCGCGTCGGCGGCTTCGTCCTTTGTCCGAAGGGCTTGCAGTGCCTATGCAGGTTCAGGTGTTGGAAGCCGACATGCTGCCCGTCGAGAAAAACGAAGTGTTGGCGAACGGCTCGGAAATTATCAGCGGTATTGAGTATGACGCTGATGGGCGGCGCGCAGCGTATCACTTTCTGCGGCGGCATCCGGGCGAATACAACCGCATGAGTGCGGGCGTCGGCCTGACCGTGCGTGTACCCGCTGATGAAGTGGTGCACGTGTTCCAGCCGCTTCGTCCGGGGCAGGTGCGCGGGGTGCCCGAGCTATCGACGGTTCTCCTACGGCTCCACTCGCTCGACAACTTCGATGACGCCGTGCTGTTCCGTCAGGAAGTGAGCAACCTGTTTGCCGGTTTCATCACGAAACCTAGCACGCCCGCAAGTGGTCCCCCGGTCGACGGCTTGACCGGGGCGCCGGTCGAGTTTGACGCGGACGGGTTTAGCCCTTTCGTGTCGCTCGAACCCGGCTCGATGTCGGAGCTTGGGCCGGGCGAAGAGGTGTCGTTTGCCGAGCCGCCGGGGGCTGGCACCGACTATGCGCCGTTCATGCGGCAGCAGTTAATGGCCGCTGCCGCGTCTGTGGGCATGCCCTATGAGGTGCTAACGGGAGATCTCCGGGACGTCAGCGACCGCGTGCTGCGTGTGCTTCTCAACGAGTTCCGGCGCGGCCTTGAACAGTTGCAATGGAACCTGTTCATTCACCAGTTTTGCCGCGTCGTCTGGCGTTGGTGGGTGGATGCGGCAGCGCTGGCCGATTCGATGCCGATGCCCAACTACTACACGCGGCGTCGTGAGTATCTGAGGGCCGAGTGGGTGCCGCAAGGCTGGCCGTACATCCACCCGGTGCAGGACGTCACAGCCAATCAAATGGCAGTGCGCTCCGGCTTCACAAGCCGCTCGGCAGTCGTGCTTAAGGGGGGCGATGCACCCGAGGTCGTCGAGGAGGAAGCGGAGGCCGATAACAGGCGTGCCGACGCTCGTGGCCTGCGATACGACACTGACTTGCGCTGGCAAAACCCGGTAGACCGAAATCTCAAATCAAACAAAGGAAACGACGATGAAGAATCGTAAGTGGTGGGACATTCGCGCCAGTGTCAACGGGCAGGGTGCCAGCGTGGTCGAGATCCGCATCTATGACGAAATCGGCTTTTATGGCATGGACGCACAGGCGTTCATGTCGCAGCTCGACGCGGCGGCGGGCAGTGCGGCGGAAATCGTTGTCGCGATTAACTCGCTCGGTGGTGACGTGTTCGACGCGTTTGCAATCTACAACGCATTGCGGCGCTATCCCGAGAAAGTTACGACGCGAATTGACGGGGTTGCAGCGTCGGCAGCATCGCTCGTCGTGATGGCTGGTCATCGCGTGCTGATGCCGGAAAACGCGATGTTGATGATTCACAACCCGTGGACAGTGGCCGGTGGTGACGCGGATCAATTGCGCGCGTACGCCGACATGCTGGACAAAGCCGGTGATGGAATCATGGCTGCGTACCGAAACAAGTCGGGCAAGACCGACGATGAGCTGCTGGCGATGATGAAGGCGGAGACGTGGTTCACCGCGAGCGAAGCTGTCGAGGCCGGTTTCGCTGATGAGATCGAAGCTCCGGTGAAGATCTCGGCCTCGGCGAACAGCGCTCGCATCATCGCCAGGCTGACCAACATCCCCGAATCGGTAAAGGCGCTTCTGAACGGTAGTGGAGATAGTGCGGCGCCACCAGCTCCGGCTCCTTCCAGCGCAGCGCCGCAGGGAGATCCGGTCGCAGAGGAGCCGACGGCGCTCCTCGCCCATCTCTACGCGTCTTGCCGTACGGCCAACCTGTCCAATTGTGCGGAAGGGATCGCGCTCGCGACGGGGCTGAAAAATCGTGCGTCGATTGACGCGGCGGTGGTGGCCGCGACGGAAATCGCGGGCGTCTGCTTGGCCGCAAAGAAGCCCGAGCTTACGGCGAAATTCGTGAGCGACGGCCTGTCGCCCACGGACGTGCGTGCCCGCCTTTACGACCAGCTCGTGAGCGGCCAGCCGAAATTGAACAACCACGCGTCACCGCCGAGTGACGCGCCTGTTGTGCAAGCGCGTGGCCCGAGTGCCACGGATATCTACGCCGCTCGTCGCGGCAACAGTGCTCGTAAATAACCGAGTCTCTAAAGGAGAAGTCAATGCAAGCAAGAACCCAAGGCACATTGCCCGGCGAATTCCTCAAGTCCGAGGCCAATGGCCGTCTCTCGCGCGAACGCATCAAGGTTGCGGCTGGCAACGCGCTGCCCGCCGGGCAAGTCCTCGGAAAGCTCGATAGCGGCGAGTACGTCGCCTACAACGCCGCTGGTGCGGATGGCTCGGAAAAGGCCGTTGCCATTCTCTATGCGCCGCTCGATGCGAGCGACGTTGCACGACCGGCCGTCGGCATCGTTCGCCTCGCCGAAGTTGTGGGGAGCCTTGTCGCCGGTGCTGACGCCGCTGCGTTCGCGTCGCTCGCAACACACTTCGTCATCCCGCGATAAGCGCATCGGCCTAATCGCTCGCCCTTGATCGGGGCGAGGAAATTTTCCATACGTTCGGAGGTTCAAATGGCGGAAATCGCCCTGTTTAACGATGACGCGTTTTCGCTCGCGTCGCTCACCGCTGCTATCAATGAAGCAGCGCATGTACCGTCTCGGCTCGCTAACCTCGGATTGTTCGAGGAAGACGGTGTTACCACGACGACCGTTCAAATCGAGCACGACGGTGACAAGCTTGCGCTTATCCCGGCCGCTCCCCGTGGTGGGCCGGGCGTGCAGATCGGCGGAAGTAAGCGGAAGTTGCTCCCGCTCAACACGGTGCACTTGCCGGCCGAGGGGCAAATCGGCGCGGACGAAATTCAAAACCTGCGCGCCTTTGGTCGCGAAACTGAGCTGGAGGCATTGCAAACGGTTGTTAACGGACGTCTGGCCACGATGCGTCGATCGCTCGATGCTACGCACGAGTTCCATCGCATCGGGGCTATCAAGGGGCAGATCCTCGATGCAGACGGCCAGACGGTCCTCGTGGACCTTCTGGATAAGTTCGGCGTTGAGCGCAACGTCGTACCGTTCAATCTCGACAAAGCGGATACCGAGATTCGCCAGCTCTGTGCGGATGTGCTGGATTTGATCGAAGACGCGTTGGGCAATACGCCATTCTTCGGCGTGCGCGTTTTCTGCGGGCGCACGTTCTGGCGCAAGCTGATCGTGCTCAAAACCATCAAGGAGACGTACCTCGCCAGCGCAACCGCCTCCGCGCTGCGCAACGATGTTCGCGATTCGTTCGAGTTCGGCGGGCTGGTATTCGAGCGCTATCGCGGTCGCGTCGCGGGTGTCGGCTTCGTCGAGGACTCGGCGGCATACGCTGTGCCGGAAGGTGTGCCGGAGCTGTTCATCACACGGTTTGCCCCTGCGAACTACATGGAGGCGGCGAACACTAAGGGCCTTCCGTACTACGCGAAGCAGGAAATCCAGCGCTTCGACAAGGGCGTCGACCTTGAAGCGCAGTCGAACCCGATTCACCTGTGCACGCGCCCGAGGGCCGTCGTTAAGCTGACGGCCTGATATGTCGTTTCGTGACCTCGCGGCCGAGGTGGACGATGCTGTCGAGGATGAACTTTCCGACGACGACATCTCTATCAATGGTCTCCCGGTCCCGGCGATGTACTCCGAGCCGTGGCTTGCACCCGATCTAGGGCAGCAACCCACGGCGCTTACCGGACCACAAATCCGCGTGCGTGATATGCACGTGCGCGGCCTGCGTGTCGGTGTGGGCGTGCAAGTCGGCGAACAGGCATACCGGGTGTACGAAATCAAACCCGATGGCACCGGCTGGACGGTTCTCTTACTGAGGTGACGGAATGGACCGTCTGACAGTCGAAGTCGATATCAACCAAGCGCTCTCTGTTCTGGGGGCGCTTCCTCCCTCCGCTATGCAAGCGGCGTGGCGGCGGACACTTCGCAAGGTCGCAGCGTGGATCAAGACGCAGACCGCACGTGAGGTGTCCGCCGCAACGAAGATCCCGCAGAAGGTCATCAAAGGCCGTCTGTACTTCTTCCTGCGCTCGATGGACGCGGGCAAGGTATGGCTCGGACTGAACCCAATCGAAGCGCATCGTCTCGGCAAGGTCACCCAGACCCGTAAGGGGGTGCGTGCTGGTCGCACGACGTTTGAGGGTGCGTGGCGGCAGACGAAGGCTAAACCGAATGGCCCGATTTACCGCCGGACAGGCAGCGGCCGAACGCCCTATGAGGTCGTTACTGTCGATTGGAGCAGATTCGGCGACCCTGCATTCAGGCGGGCCGCCCGCGCAGTCGAAGCCCGGCTATTGGTCGTGCTGCGGCAGGAAGTTAACTACGAGTTGGAGAAAGCCCTTGGACGTGCTCGATAACCTCAAGACGTTGCACGACGCCATCGAAGCGGGACTCAAAGTCGCTTTGCCGGACACGGTGACAGTGCTGGTGTACCCGCGCCACCTGCAAAAGGTGCCCACACCGAGCGTCGTTCTTGAAATGTCGGAAATGCTGCCGGGGCACGACCCCGGTACGGGGCAAATCGCGTTGACCGGCCATTTTCAGGCACGGGTCATCGTTGACCCGCTCGATGCCGATGCCGACCTGCTGGTCCGTGAGTTGAGTGCCCGTGTGGCCCTCGCGACGCAAGGGCAAACGTGGGAATTGCCAGCAACACCGGCTCGGCTGATTCAGGTCGGCGAGGACCCGTTTCGCCCGGCGCTAGACGCCTACATCGTGTGGCTGGTGGAGTGGGCGCACGAGTTCAACCTCGGCCCGGTGTGGCCGATAGTGGAGCCGGGTAGGGAAATCACGTGGTTGGTGGCGGGCGACGACGACACGTTACCGATTGGGTTTGACCTCGCTGGTGAGATGGAAGGCACGTCATGACCGAATACGACATTGGAGAAATCGACCGGCGTATCGCCTGCATGCTGCAAGTCGGCGTGGTGAGCGCTGTTGACTATGATCCCCCCCGTTGTCGTGTGACTGTGGGGGATTGGACGAGTTTGCCGATGCGCTGGTTGTCGTTCGCTGCGGGCGCGGTGCGGTCGTGGAGACCGCCGTCGCTAAACGAGCAGGCCATCGTGGTTTCGCCTTCCGGCGACTTAGCGACTGCGTTCGCCATAGTCGGCTACTACACCGACCAGCACGATGCTCCGGATAGCAGCCCGGACACGACGGTCACGGACTTCCCGGACGGTGCGCGCGAATCGTACGACCACGCGTCGAGCGAGTACGTCTTGGATGTGCCTGCGGGCGGTCGGATCGTCTTCCGAATCGGCGATACGCAGCTCGTGCTCGAAGCCGGCGGCACAACGCTCACGACGCCTACTTTTACCGGGGACACGCCGACGGCGACCTTTACGGGAGACACGACCGTCGAGAAGCGGCTGACGTTCAACGGTGGCATGACCGGCAAAAGCGGGGGCGGTGGGGCGACGATGGAAATCGAGGGTAAAGCTCGCTTTACTGAGGACGTTATCGCGGGCGACATATCGCTCACGGGGCATAGCCACATGGAGCAAGGCGACGGCGCCCCGGTGGGTCCGCCTATCCCGCGATAGTGCGCTACAGAGTTTCGAATGCAAGGCCGCATATGTGATGCGGCCTTTTTTATTGGAGTGTGAAAAATGTCGAAGCCGCAACAGCAGCAACCCGCCTTCGGGCAATCGGACAAGAGCGAGATTGCCGGAGCGACGTCCGGCGTGACGTTTCGTGACAAGGCATTCAAGTCGCGAGTGATTGTGTTTCCCGGCGGCGCAACCGTGACCGTTGAGCGCGGGACCGCTACCGTGACCGACGCCGCGCATATCGAGGCGTTGGACAAGCGCGACGACTTCGAGCGCGTGAGCGAGTGACGCCATGACGGTCGCGTCCGAACTGGTCGGCATGGACCGCGTGACCGGCATGCCCTTGCGCGGCATCGCGCACGTTAAGCAATCCATCGGCGACATCCTCTCGACCCGGAAAGGGGCGCGGCGCGAGCGTCCCGAGTACGGCAGCAACATCCCGTTGATGGTCGACTTGCCGCTCACGCGCGGTCTGATATCGGAAATGCAGGCGGATGCGGCGCAAGCGTTGGGACGTTGGGAGCCGCGTATCAAGTTGGAGCGTGTCGTCCTCGTCTCGTTGGTCGGTGGTAAGCCGACGTTCCGCATCGAGGGCGAATACGAAGGTAATCGCGAAGTGTTTGAGGTGCTGCTATGACCATCGATCTTTCTACCCTCGCGCCTCCTGACGTTGTGCAGCCGCTGGACTTCGAGGAGGCGTATGCGAAAAAGCTGGCGTTGTTCAAATCGCTCTATCCGCTGTGGTCGGCGGCACTTGAGTCGGACATGGTGGTCAAGCTCATCCAGTTGGCCGCCTACGACGAAATTCGCGCTATTGCTCGAACGAACGATGCAGGACGGGCGGTCATGTTGGCGTTTGCAGGCGGTTCGGACCTTGAGCATTTGGGGGCGTTGCAAGACGTGTTGCGCGGCGTGGTGTCGCCGGCGGACGACGCGGCGAATCCTCCTGTCCCGGCAGTACTCGAAGGGGATGCCCGGTTCCGGTCTCGCATTCAAATGGCACCCGAAAAATCAACGGTCGCAGGACCGTTCGATGCTTATCGGGCCTTTGCTATGGACGCGTCAGCGCGGATTGCTGATGTCGTCGTCGATAGGCCGGTGGCTGGAACGATTCGCCTGACGGTCATGTCCGTGGACGGTGACGGTGTGCCCGACGCTGATTTGCTGGCAATCGTGGATGCGAAAGTGTCCCCGGAGACTGTTCGTCCCTTGAACGATTGGGTCGATGTTGTTGCGGCAGGGAAGGTCGATTACGAGATCGACGCTGACGTATACGTGCCGCGCGGTGTCGGTGCTGGTGCTGCATTCGACGCGCGCAAAGTGGCTTTGGACGCGGCGATTGCCGAGGCGCGAATGCTCGGCGTCGGCATGCCATTGTCGGCTCTGTATGGAGCCCTTCACCCCGAAGGTTCGGGGGTGAGAAAGGCCGTGGTGCGAAAGCCAGCAGCAAGCGTGGAGTGCAACGCACGGCAGTTTGCGAATTGCACCGCGATCCGCTTGAACAAGGTGGAGGTGTGATGTCGCATCCGCTACTTCCGAGCAATCAAACGCCGCTTGAGGCGGCACTAGCGCATGTCATGCGCCCTAGTGTCGATCCGGACGTCATCAAGACGCTATGGGACGCCGACAGGTGTCCGGTGAGGCTGTTGCCGTGGTTGGCGTGGGCAATGGCGGTCGACGGGTGGGAGCTTGCTGAGTCTGAAGCGGTGCAGCGTTCGCTCATCAAGAACTCGCTCGCGATGCACCGAAAGAAGGGCACGCCGTGGGCGGTTAGGCAAATCATTCGCAGCCTCGGCTTCGGGGAGGTGGTCATTGTCGAGGGGAGGTTGATCCGTCGGCGCGACGGCTCCACTACGCGTAATGGTGACTACGTTCACGGGGCCGCGAACGCGTGGGCGCAATACATCGTGAAGCTCAGTCGCCCGGTCACGAAAGATCAAGCCGAGATGCTGCGCAGCGCGATTGAGCGGTATGCGCCGGGGCGTAGTGAACTGGTCGCACTTGATTACACCGAGGCAGCACTTCGCCATAACGGCGTAGCTCGCCGCGATGGGCAATTTACACGAGGGACGGTAACAAAATGACGAAACTTCAAGAGCCGACTGATTGGTCGGATGAAATCTACCAGTTGGAAACGAGTGATCAGGTACTCGGTGGCCCGGACGGAATCGATAACGTGCAGGCAAAGCAACTTGCCGGGCGGACGAATTGGCTGCGCGATGCGGTCGCAAAAAACGCGGATTCGTTCGCGGCCCATGAGGAGGCAGTCGACCCGCATAAGCAATATGCGACGAAGCGTAGTCTGGATGAGCGGATTGCCGCGCTCGTACCTGCGACTGCCGGGATCGACTCAAATACCGCGATCCCCGCTTCGGCCTCGGGAACGCTATACGAAATCAGCGATGGCACTGCGACCCTTCCGGCTCCGGCTGACCGACTCATTTTCGAATTTTGGGGTACTGGCGTCGCTAAGGGGAAAATCGCCGCACCCGGAAACGCCACATTGCAATTGCCCGACGGCACAATTACGCCGGGCGGCGTATTCCCTGTCGGGGCAAATACGGCGGTGCGGGTGAGGTGCGACGGGGCAAGTTGGTTAATCACCAACCTTTCCGGCGTGGTTCGCGCGAAGTCCGGAGCGATCACCGCTGATTGGGGGGTTGGTGGGAAGCTCACCGTTGGCGACGACGCTAGGGTCGGTGGTTCCGTTGCCGTGGGTGGCGACGGTCATGTCGACGGCACGCTCGTTGTTGTGGGCTCCGCCACTGTTGGCTCCCCCTCCAAATTTGGAGACGCGGCACAGTTCGGGCAGCTCGGCAACTGTCGGGAAGTGGTGGGGACGACCGATGCAACCGTACTGACGGCAAACCAAGCGGGTAGCTCGGTGAATGTCGGTGGAGCGACGGCGTATACGAACAAGCTACCGCTGTCGTCGTCGTGTCGTAGTGGTTCGACATTCGAGTTTCTTAGTTCGAACGGCGTGGCGGTGACAATCGCCTGCCAAGGCACGGACAAAATTGCGTTTTCAGGGATGTCGGCAAGTTCGATTGCGCTCCTGCCTGGCGACAATCTGACGCTCAGGACGAACGGAACCGGAATTTGGTTTGCATTCGGCGGTGCTGCGCAACTGCAATACAGCAGTGCCTTGGGCGGTTCGCTCGGCACAAATTGGTATCAAAAGTACCCAAACGGAAAGATCGAAAACCGAGGGTCAGGTGTAACTGACGCGAACGGCATTCTCGTGCAGACGTTGCCGCTTGCGTATCCCGGCGCTGCGCGCGGGGGTGTGGCGATTCTTTACGGCGGTGGTGGGTCCACGCTTGTAACGGTGCCGTCACAAACGTTGTCGCAAATCACGATTGCGACGAAGGCGTCTTCTACTGGAGTGGCGCAACCTTCGCAGCCTGTGGCGTGGATTTCTTGGGGAGAGTGAGATGGGGAAAAAGTTTGCTGCGTTTGATGAGCAGGGCAACATTGTTGCCCAATACGACAGTGTAGACAGCCCGGTGCCGAAAGGGTTGACGAGCGTCGTGGAGTTGACTGATGAGCAATACAGGCGGTGGACCAATGAGCCGACACGTTGGTACTTGCCCGAGGGCGTTTTCACTGCGGCGCCGGCTCCGTCGGACGAATACCTCTTGAGTCTTGCAAAGGCCGTGAGAATCGCGGAGCTTGCCGAGGCCTGCCGTGCCGAGATCCATGCGGGCTTCTCGTCGAGTGCGCTCGACAGTCCGTTCGTCTATCCCGCAAACGATGTCGATCAACAGAATCTGTCGGCATCGGTACTCGATTCGTTGATGCCCGGTATTGCCTCCGACTGGACTACCCCGTTTTGGTGCGCGGATGCCGCTGGCGCGTGGGCGTTCCGTGAGCACACTGCCGCGCAGATTCAGCAGGTGGCACGAGATGCCAAGACGGCAATCCTGTCTGCGACGGCGAGGAGGATCGCTCTGACCGAGCGGGTGAACGCCTGCGTGACTCAGGCGGAGGTTTCAGTCGTTGCATGGAATGGCTAGTGAGCGGCAAAGCGCTCGTGAATCTCCGACAATTTCCTCGGCGTGGTTGGTGATGAGTTGTGCGCATTTCTTGATGCGACGACCTTGCTTGCAATGGCAGGGGGTCGCAAAACTATCGGAGGTGTATGTATGGCCGTAGTGGCATGGGATGTTCTCTTGTGGTTCATGTGGTGGTACGCGAAAGTCATGGGTGCCGCGTTGTTGTTCGCGGTGCCCGGGCAGGTCGTAAGTCGATTCGTTCGAGCGCCTTCGCACGGGGTTTCAACGGTGGTGACGCGAGTTGTGCTCTTGCTGGCGTATCCCGCGCACGCAGCACTTTCGCTGGGCGTCACTCTGTTTGCCTGGAGTGCCGTTTGTTGGTGGGCACCGTTGTTTGTCGACCGCGACGGGAATTTGCCGAAGTGGCTCCGGTGGTACCAGACGTTCGATGCGTCGGTAGACGCAGGTTGGAGTGATGCCTACTACACCGGTTGGTTGGCTGAAACTCGCATCGGGCGTTACATCTCACGCGTGCTGTGGTTGTGTCGGAACCCTGCCTACGGGTTCGATTATGCGTTGCTCGGCGTCGCGTTCGCGGCAAGCGAGTGGCGGGTTGTGAAGTATGTTGAGACCGAAGATACGGCGCTGTTCTTCGCCGTTGGTCGCGGCTTCAATTTCTATTACGAAGGCCGATGGGGAAGGTACAAGATCGGCTGGAAAGCGTGGAACCGATGGGGCGGCACCGGTTGGGATGCTCCCAACTGGGCGGAGTATGACCGAATCCCACTGTGTTTCACTTTGAACCCATTTCATCGACGGCCCGCCTAGTGCGGGCCGTTTTCATTTGGGCCGCTAGTTCGGTTCTCGTCGGGGGTGAGTGTGACATTTCTTGATGCGTTGGTCGGTGCGTTGAAGTCGACGCCGGAGGCCGTGGTCGACGGTGTTCGTGCGGCACCGGCAGCGTCCGTGCCGGTGATGAAATTCATGGGCTATCCGGTCTCCGACTGGACGAGCCTTGTGATGCTTGTCTATGCGCTGCTGCTGGTAGGGCACTTGCTCTACAAGTTCTACGCGCGAATTTTCGGTAAGGGCTAAGAGCCGGGGCGATGCATGGATATCAAACAAAAGTTGCTTGGGGTGATTCCCGCCGGGGCGGTCGCGATCCTCCTGACGCTGCTGCCCTATTTCGAGGGCGTCAGTCTGAAGGCATATCGCGATTCGGTGGGGGTGTGGACGATTTGCTACGGGCACACGCGGGGTGTCACCGAGGGGCTGGTCGTCAGCATGGCGCAGTGCGCCGCGTGGTTGGAGGAAGACATTCGCATCGCGCTCGATGCGGTTGATCGAAACGTCCGCGTTCCGATCACTGAGGTGGAGCGTGCAGCGTTGGGTGACTTCGTGTTCAACCTTGGTGAGCCAGCGCTACAGCGCAGCACGCTGCTGCGGCTTGTCAACGCTGGCCGTAAGGTCGAGGCGTGCAATGAATATCAACGTTGGGTGAACGCTGGTGGGCGGAAGCTCGCGGGCCTCGTCAAGCGGCGCAATGTTGATGAGTGGTTGTGCCGGTACAAATCGCCGCCTCCCTGACGGCGACGACGTTTTTCGAATTCGCAATCAACGGCCGCAGATGCGGCCATTTTCTTTTGAGGAGACTCCGATGGGAGCAACTTCGTTTTTTCACGGTGTGACCGTAACCGAGGTGCAGGACGGTGCGCGAACCATCGCTGTGCCGTCGTCGTCCGTTGTCGGTCTGGTGGATACGTTCACGCCCGGCAATGGTCTGGCGCAGCCGGATGTTCCGGTGCAACTGACGTCGGAGTATGAGGCGGTCAAGGCGTTCGGTGAAACCAGCTCCATCACGCGAGAGGTGAAGAAGCTTTTCGCGCAGAGTAAGGCCGTCGTGATCGCGGTCGGCGTGAAGGTGGCGCAGACGCCCGAGGAGCAAACGTCAGCCATCATCGGCGGTGTGAGCGCAGCGGGTGTGCGTACCGGCCTGCAAGCGCTCTTGGACGCGAAATCGCGCTTTAACGCGCAGCCGCGTTTGTTGGTCGCACCGAAGCATTCGGCGACGCAGGCTGTAGCGACGGCTATGGACGCGCTTGCTACCCGCCTTCGTGCCATCGCAATTGTCGATGGCCCGAACAAGGACGACGAGGCCGCCATCGCGTACGCGCAGAATTTCGGAAGCCGTCGCATCTATATGGTCGACCCCGGCGTGCAGTTGTGGGACACGAAGGTGAATGCAACCGTCGACGGCCCGGCATCGTCCATCGCTGCGGGCCTGTTCTGTCAGACCGACGCCAATATCGGCTTTTGGGCATCTCCGTCCAACAAGGAAATCGTCGGTATCACCGGCACGTCGCGCCCCGTCGAGTTTCTGGACGGCGATGAGACGTGCCGTGCGAACCTCCTGAACAACGCGTTTATCACGACGATCATCCGTGACGGCGGTTATCGCCTGTGGGGCAACCGAACGTTGTCGGCCGATCCGAAATGGTCGTTCGTGACGCGCGTTCGCACGCAAGACATGGTGATGGATGCGCTCCTGTATGGGCACAAGTGGGCCGTCGACCGCAACATCACGGCGACCTATGTGAAGGACGTGACGGAAGGGCTGAGCGCGTTCATGCGCGACCTGCGCAATCGAGGGGCGGTTGTCAACTTCGAAGCCTTCCCCGATCCGACCCTCAACACGGCGACGCAACTTTCCGAAGGGCGCGTGTATTGGCGAGTTCGCTTCACCGACTCGCCCCCGGCAGAAAACCCGACATTCCTCGTGGAAGTCACTGACCAGTGGCTGACCGAGGTTCTCGAATCCGGCAACTAAGGGGCAATCATGATTCCGGAAACATTCGTTAACTTCAATCTTTTCGTTGACGGGACGTCCTTCGCTGGCGTTGCCAATTCCGTCACTCCGCCGAAGCTCAAGATCAAAACCGATGAGCATCGCGGCGGTGGCATGGACGCCCCTGTGAAGATGGACATGGGCATGGAAGCGCTCGAAGGTGCCTTCTCGATGAGTTCCATGCGAGTCGAGGTGCTTAAGTTCTTCGGCCTCACTGATGGCGAGGCGTTCAACGGGGTTTTTCGTGGGGCGTTCCGCGACCAGCGTGGCAAGGTCAAGAGTGTCGTCTTGACCATGCGCGGTTCTCTGACCGAGCACGATAGCGGTGAGTGGAAGCCGGGTGAGAAGGTCGACGTGAAATACACGCCATCCCTCACTTACTACAAGCTGGAAATTGACGGGCAAACCGTCTACGAAATCGACGTGATTGCAGGCGTTCGGATTGTCAACGGCGTCGACCAGCTCAAGGACGTGCGTCAGGCGCTCGGGATGTAATCGCCGCGATCTCGCAAAGCAACTTTGGGCGGGCCGATTGGTTCGCCCTTTTTATTTTTAGGAACCGACATGCCGGAAGCAAAGAAACTCGAAACGATCTCCGTTCCGCTCACCTATCCCATCGATATCAACGGGGTCAAGGTCGACGTGCTCACGATGCGCCGTCCCAAAGTCCGCGACACTCGCGCCGCTCAACAGACGTCGGGCGGCGACGATGGTGAATATGAGATCCACCTTTTCGCAGCACTGATCGGCGGTGCTCCTTCGGACCTCGATGCGCTCGACATGGAGGATTACGACGCGTTGCAGAACGCGTTCCGCCGCTTTCGATCCGTACGGCGTGAGGCTAACGGCGGGCGAGGTGAAGACGTTCGCCAAGCGTCTGGTGCGGGAGCTGGGGGCGAGTCCTGAGTCTGTAGACAACATGGATCTGCGGGACTTGGTGTGGTGGTTGACTGATTGATGACGTGGGCCGCACAGGCGGCCCATGCCAGTGAGGTGAGACATGGCGGGCGATATTGCACTTGGCATTGTCATCGGCGGGGCGGTATCGGCCACGTTCGGCAAAGCCGTGAAGGAAACGACGTCGCGCATCGGCGAGCTGAAGAAGACCGCGAACGAAACGCGGATGTGGCAGCGCACGATTGGCGATACCGTCAAATTGCAGGAGGAATTTCGGCGCCTGCACAACGCGGGCGATTCCGCTGCGGAAGGGGTGCGGCGCAAGCTCGATGCGAATCTGAAGTCGCTGCGCGACAACGGCATCGAGGTCGGCCGCTTGGATCGCGAATATGCGCGGCTCGGCAAGACCGTGCGCGGTCTCGACATGAAAGCTGCCGGGCACGAGCGGTTTGCGGCCGGGAAGGAAGGGATGCGCAACGTGGCCGGTGATGCCGTCAAGTTCGGTGCGGCGGTTGCGGTGCCCGCGACCGTTGCGGCGAACTATCAAGCAATCATCCGGGACATTGCGATTAAGGCTGGTATCGCCCGCACGCAGGAGGAGACGGACATGGGGGCTCGTATCCGCAAGGATGCGAGCGCTGCGGGCCTCTCGCGTAACGAGATGGCCGAAGCCATTAACCAGATGGTCGCGGCCGGTATGGACGTCGATAAGGCGCTTAATTTCGGTCGTCCCGCTGCTGAGTTCGCGGTCAGCCAGGGGGCGACGGCGAGCGAAACGGCGAAGATGATTCAGGCGTTACAGCAGAACGCGAAAATTTCCGATCCGGCGCAAATGTCGCGGGCGATGGAAGCCATCGCGTACCTCGGCAAAGCCGGGTCTTTCGAGTCGATCGATATGGCTCGGTGGTTCCCCGTGCTGTTGGCCGAAATGCAGAAGATCGGCATCACGGGGCAGGATTCGGTGACGCAGCTCGGCGCGATGCTGCAAGTCCAGATGAAGACCGCAGGCAATGCCGACGAAGCGGCGAACAACCTGAAAAACTGGTTCTCGAAAATCGGCTCCGGGGAGACCGAGCGGAATTACACCAAGGCGGGTATCGACTACCAAGCCAAGATGCGCGAAGCGATTGGCAAGGGCTGGTCAACGCTTGAAGCGTCGTTCGTTCTGGCCCGCGCCTACATCGAGCGCGTCGACCCGAAGAAGGCGCAGCAGCTCGCGGAGGCTGCAAAGGGCATTAACGCCGAGCTTGATCCGGAGAAGCGTCGCAAGCAAATCGCGGCCTTCGAGGACACGATGAAAACGGGCGACTTGTTTAACGACATGCAGGTCAAGGCCGCGCTCACGGCCTATATGCAGAATGCCGACCTTTACCAGCAACTCAAAAAGGAATCGGCCACGGCAACCGGCGAAATCAAGAAAGACCTTGCCGACCGACGCGATAGCTCAAAGCAGCTTTGGTCTGAAGTCGGGCAGGAGTGGAACGACGCCATGCGAAGCATCGGCGACGCGCTACGCCCTGTGACGGATGCGGTCGGTGCTGCGGCGAAAGGAGCTGGTGAGGGGCTTCGCACGCTGACCGATTCGTCACCCAAAGCGACGCTTGCCGTCGCGGGCGTGGCGAGCGCGTTTCTTGCCTACCGTGGCCTCAAGTCAACGTATCAAATCGGACGAGGGGTATTCGACATCGCCCGGGGCACGCTCATGGCTCGGGGCGGTGCGGTGGCCGGTGGGAAAGGGGCGGGCGGCGTAGCTCGGAAGGTTGCCGAGGCGGCTGGTGCGGTTGCAGGGGGCGTGCAACGCGTCTACGTGGTCAACCTGCCCGGCGCGGGCTTTGGGGGCGGTGGCGGCATCGACGTCGGTGGCGGAGCGGCAGGGGCGGCTCGTACAGCAGCGGCGCAGGCCAGCGGGGCGGCTGCACGGGTTGGTCGGTTCTCTCGCGTGGGCGAGGCGGTGCGTGGCGTGTTCGGCCGCGTTGCTCCTGCGCTCGGCCGGTTGGCCGCGATGGGAACGGTGTTCAAGATCGGGATGGCGGCGTCCGATGCATTCGCCGTGACGAAAAGCGACATGAGCCGCGAAGACAAGGCGAAAGGTCTGGGCGGCGTGGCTGGCTCGCTCGCGGGCGGAATGGTCGGCGCGAAGATCGGCGCGACGGTGGGCTTGGCGGGTGGTCCCATCGGTGCAGCAATCGGCGGCGTCGTTGGTGGTCTGGCCGGGTCATTCATTGGTGAGAAGGCGCTAGGAAAGGCCGCGCAATGGATGTTCGCGGCTAAGCGCGACACACCGCCCGAGTCGAAGGTCGACGCGCAAGCTATTGCGCAGGCGAAGTCGCTTGGCACCTCGTCGGACGTGTCGAAAACGTTCGCGAAGATCGAGCAGCAAAACACATTCGCGCCGATCTTCAACATCAAGGTTGAGGGTGATTCGGCGGATGCGGGTGAGCGGGCGTTTAAGGCCGCTGAGCCGATGCTGCGACGTTGGTGGAGTGACCAAAACTCAAAGAACAATCGCGCTGCGATGTTCGACTCCGCGCATCTTTAAGGGGGCAACGTGAGTATCGAAATGATGTTGGGCAAGGCCGCAGCTCAGGCGATTGTCGGAACCGAGCGAGTGAGGAAAGTGGAGCAGCTTTTGAGCAAGGGTAATTCGACCGGCAAGGAGGCGTTGGCTGGGCTTCAAAAACTCGCCGTCGGCGACCTGACAGGTGCGGCCGGTTTGCTCAAGGGCGCGACCAGCGCACTATCGCTCGCGGGCGATCTGAGTCCGAAGGTGGGCATGATTACGCGCAATTTCGACGTCATCAAGGGGGCCACTTCGTCTGTGCTGAGCATGGCAGCGGGGTCAAACCTTCCGCTTGTCGGTGCAGCGGGGCAGGCGCTGCAAGGGGCGCTTAAAGACGCGCAAGCCAAGTTCGGGGCGATGATCGGACTGCCCGGCGATGCGGTAGACGCGGTGGCGCAGCTCGCGGGCGTAAAGAAGCTCTCCTTCGGGATCGATAGCGCCGGGCGCGGTACTCCGCACCTGATGACGATGACGGCCAATAACGGCGAGTCGTTCCACTTCAATTTGTCGACGGCCGCATTCGACAAGCTCAAGCGGGCGACGCGGTACAAAGTCGCCTCGCAAGAGCGTTTGAACCGTCAGGAAGCACAGCAGGCGGTGAGCCAAGGCGGCGAGACGATCACGCTGACCGGTGTCATCTTCCCGCGCTTTGGCAACGGCATGCAGCAGTTGGAGACGCTGAGGCGCATCGGCGACAAGATGGACCCTGTGCTGCTTACAACCGGTTACGGCAAGGTGATGGGGCGTTGGTACTTGCACGGCATCGAGGAGGAGCAGGACGGTTTGCTCCACGACGGCGCCCCTCGCAAGCAATCTTTCTCGTTGGAGTTCGGGCGCTATGGCGAAGACCGTAAGAACGTCTGACGGCGACATCCTGGACGAGCTTTGTTATGCGGCATACGGCTCGCTCGTCGGTGTGGTCGAGGCGGTTTATGAGGCGAATCCGGGCCTCGCCGCGCAGCCGCAGCCGTTTGCCGCCGGCATCTTGATCCGGCTTCCCGATCTCGACATCGAGCGCGATGAGCCGGTGCAGCTCTGGACCTGAGGGGTATTCATGAAGGCAATCTTTCAAGTCGTCGCGAATGGCAAGGACATCACCTCGACTATCGAGGACCGAGTTCTCAAAATCCATACGACCGACAAGCCGGGATTAGAGGCCGACGAGTGCGAGGTCGAGCTGGACGACCGCGACGGCGCAATCCAGTTTCCGCCCAAGGGCGCGACGCTGCGCATATCGCTCGGTTGGGAAGGGAAAGGGCTGTCTCTCATCGGTGAGTACGCAATCGATGAAATCACCGTGCGTGGTCCGCCTGACACGATGATCATTCGAGGAAAGCCGGCGAATATGCGGGCCACCTCGAAGACGCACCGTAATGGCAGTTGGGAAAACGCGAAGCTGGCGGACATCATGGGGGACGTGGCTCGACGTAATAAGTGGGTAGTGGCATGCAGTGTCGATGCGGTTGTCCCTCGGGCCGACCAGTTCGGAGAAAGCGACTTGCATTTCGTCACGCGGTTGGCACGCATGCACGGCGCGACGGCCACGGTCAAGGCCGGAAAGCTCATCGTGACGCCTCGGGGGGCGGGCAAGAGTGCGAGCGGCATGCCGTTGCCCGCGATCACGCTGGCTCGCTCCGACGTCGGGCATTACGAGGTGTCATTTCCTGATCGCGCCTCGTTTGCCGCAGTGCGCACGAAGGTGCATGACGCAAAGTCTGGAAAGAAGATCGACCTTGTTATCCCGAACCCTGACGCTCCGCCGGGTGCTTCCGCTGTGCATACCGAGCGCCATGCGTTCGGGAGCACCGAGGCGGCAAAGTCGGCGGCGTCGGCTCGCTTGCAGAAGCTCAATCACAACACGGCGAAAAGTAGCTTGACCTTGACCGGTCGCGCCGATGTCAGCTCGGAGAAAACCCTGACGCTGACGGGCTTTAAGAAAGACGTCGACGGGGACTATCTGGTCGAGACCGTTGAGCACACGTATGAGGGGCGAAGCTGGGAGACGAAGATCAACCTCAACGCGGGCAACAAGGGTAAGGCGAAGGTCGGCCACGGCAAGAAGAAAGCAAAGAGCGTGAATCTGGTGGTGCCGCCGCCGTCGCGATAGCCGGTCTTGTCCGTCAATTGTCGAGCCGCCTTCGGGCGGCTTTTTGTTTGTCCGCGAGGGCTGTGCGCTCAGGCGCAAAGGAGATGTGAATGGAGGAGGTGCCGAAGTTGGGGGCGGTGCTTGTGTGCACTGCGCTGGTAATGCTCGCCGGGTTTGCCGGGGGATGGGTCGTGAACGGTTGGCGGATGAGCGCGGCCGTTGCGGAAGTCAGGCAGGCGAGGGCGGAAGACCGGGCCGACGCGGCCGAGTCTGCACTGACTGATCTGGCAGAGGGCGCCAGCCGCGTGAAAGCGGCGGCGGACGCTTACAAGTTTGAGAGTTCGGCCATTACCGGCCAGCTCGCACAAATCTCGAAGGAACTGAAAAGCTATGCGAAAGACAAGCCTCTCCCTGTTGATTGCCGCCCTGACGCTGGCCGGGTGCGCAGTCTCGCCGAAGCCGTTGCCGCCGCCAAGCAAGCCGCAGCTCGATAGTAGCCTCGCAGCGGCTTGTGAGATTCCGGACGTGCCGGAGATCGCTGATTACGACGTGTGGCAGCTGTGGGTCGAAGGAGTTTTGCTTCCGGCGCTTGCTACCTGTGCGATGCGCCATGCGAAGACTGTGGGAGCATGGCCAAGCTGATAGTAAGCGCGGCCAGGTGGTCTGGCCGCGCTGTCACAGCAGGATTACACCGTCGTCTTCGGTGCCTTGGTCTTTGCGTAGGTCAGGTTGATGATCTTGTCGTAGTGACCAACTGCGATGAACTCAAACTGGCCGACGAAGTGGTTCATCAACATTTCGGCAAAGCGGCCCTGATAGACGCCGTAGACGGCATCGTTGGCCCACTTCTTTTGGCCGTCAGGGTAGTGCGCGATGCAGTGAAGGTAGCCATCTTCAACCGTGACCGTGAATTTGCACAGACCCGTCCAGTTTTCCGTGCTGTGATCGAACTCGTTCTTGGCGTTGTACTTCCAAGTGTCGATCTCCTCGTCCTTGATGGCTTTCTTGATGTTTGCCAGCAGGTCCGCAGGTTTGTGCGTAAAAATCTTAAGTGACATAGGTATATCCCGAAATAGAGCGCCGGGCCGAACGGCCGCTCAGGCACAGGCCCGGCTGAGTTGTTGCATTCGCGCAAATCGATGTATGCAAAAACAAATGCGCGCATGTACTATTCGGGTTAACGAAGCGAGAGCACCGCTCAGGGTAAGTCGTCGCCGGGTGGGCTGTTGCAGCAGCTTGTTGGCGTTTGAGCGATTGTCAGACTTCGAAAACTCGACGTACCGCCTAGGCCCTGTTGACTTGCTCGTTCCACGGAGTATCCAGTCTTCGGGGCTTTTCTTTACTCTGCCCACTACGCAGCGGTTTTCTCGTAGGGGCAGATGTCTCGTAATTTCATGCATCTCCTGATTGTCGGGCCGGTGCAGCGCCTTGCAGGGCGCGTAGCTACTATACCAAACCTCGATCAGTTTTGGCGCGCCAAACCACAACATATTGTGCCTTGACATCGATGTAACACAACATATAGTGGTTTCTAAGCTTTTTGTATGGCTTGCTGCACTAGATGTTGTGGTGGCTCATGAGCGGATGTTGCGACTTAGCAACAGCATGTGCACGGAAAGCTGTTACCTAGTCTTGCTCCTGAACCATGCGGTTACCTCCATCGTAGCCAGTGTCATTTCATCGGCGTCCGTCTGGAGGGCTAGCCTCTCCCGGCAACTCGCCTCGGAGCCGCCGCAGGTCTCCTATCTCCCCACGAAGTTGCTCTAGCGCAATCAGCTTGCAGCCGGCTTCTTCCTGCCACTCCGCTCGAACAATTTCACAAAGGTTCTCTATCCGGCGAGCCTTCTTGTCGGTGTGGGCGGCTTGCTCGCGCCGAAAGACTACCTCCTCAATCACTTGGCGCACCGCGTCATCGCTTTGGCTGAGCCAGAGGGCGCGCAGTTCTTCGATGGAGAGGCGGGAAGGCCGAATCTTGCGAGGCATGTTTTTCGGGTGCTGTGTTTACGTACAGTATAATCCGTGCGACGTTCTGTGAGGCACCTACTTTGCGACGCATGAAATCGCGACGCGGGTTGGCATTCGGACGCCGGGGGTATTCCGCGATGACATGTCTGCGGATTCGTGTGGTCAACGACAAGGAGGTGCAAATGTGTGATGTTGTCGCGTGGTTGCTGGCCGCGATGATGCGGGTCGAGTGGTTGTCAGTTGCCAACGCAGTTGCTGCTTTGGTGACCGCCGCAATCGCATATGCGGCGTTGCAGAATTGGAAACGGCAAGATGGAGCCAAAAGAAAGGCCGATTTTCTCGATGAACTGATTGAGTCCACAAATCAGTTCATGGCCGAATGCTCAAAACCCCTCACTCTTCTTAGTCTGTCAATGCTTGGCGTGAAGAGCTACGGAGAGGCAGCTCTCGGCGCCAACGACGAGGAAAAGGTCATTAGCGGCGCAATCGCTTACATCAAGCAATCTGGTAAACGAGAGGCGGACGATCTTCAGAGTGCTCTGGATGCGGCCATGCCTTCGGCCGCGCGACTAAGGTCGCTGGCGGTGAAAGGGGGCATTTTTGAGTTTGAGCGTTATAAGGAATGCGAAGACGCGATCAAGACACTAACTTGGCAATTGGAGCGAATGTCTGTGCTGGCTGCGCTTTTGAATCCAGTGCCAAGTTGGAATTGGGAAAACCCGAAGGTGCGTGAATTGGTCAAGAAGGTGTCTGAGCTTGACTCGCAGCAGATTTATAACGATGCGCGGACGTGCAGCATCACTCTCACGACATTCGCCAGCGGCGCGTATAAGCAGATTTACGGTTGAGCGTGCGGGCTTGTTCGTCGCGACCGTTGCGCGTTATGCACAATAAACTGACGCTAGGGAAGGTGTCTCGACTGCACCATTTGTGCACCGAATTAAGATAGGTTGTTGATTTAAGGTAGGGTTCTGGTCCCCGGTACCACTTAGGCTTCGAGCCACATCAAGCCAGACGCAGTAATCCCTATTGTTTCAAGGGGTTTGTGTCAGATGTTCCGTTCCATGATCTGTACTGTAGCGTAGCCAAAAGTAGCTCAAGAGAGCTATTGGGGCTTCTCAGTGCACCAGATTTGCACCGAAATTTGCACCAAAAGGCGTACGCGGAGTAGGCTGCCGGCTACTTGTCGCGTAGAGGGGCATATGTTCACTCCGGAATTCTTAATTGAAGATCTGAAAGAGTTTGTGCTTGTCGCTAACCACAGCTTGGAATCGGCCGAGGCCGCTCGCCTCAGTATCGAGTACAACCGAGAGCGTATAGCCCACGGGCGGCTCCATTTGCCTCCGGGCGTATGGAAGTGTCGACTTGTCTACGATGTCCGCGGGCAATCGGTGAGCGATTTGACAATTAATCAAATCGCCGAGGCGTTCGGCGACTTTGTTTCGGTGGAGTTCAAGCGCTGATGGGCATGCAAGTCGTGGTTGTGGCCAAGTCAGTGTCCGAGGTGACGGAGCGACTGGGCCGGGTAGCGCAATTCGCTGAGATATTTGCATTGCCAAGCGGTTTTATCGGAGTATCGATTCCACTTGGTGTTGTCGAAGACCTTGGAGAGGAAGTCGTTCTCGAATGTATCTCAAACTTTCAGTATTGCGACCTATGGTCCGGCACATGGACGCCACTGAGATCCAAATGAATTTTCAACTGTCTGACGTCAGATGGGAGTCACAACGCCCAAGGTCCTGAAAGGGGGGGCGAGGCTGCTTTGGTCAGAAGATCATCCTGATACAACGGATCGCCCGCACTTTTGCATCACAATTCGCCGTGGGCCTGTGCGCGCGGTTCCCCGAATGTGACGGACCGCTATGGGTCGTTAACAGTCGCACACGAGCGACAAAAGTCAGCCGCGAAGCAACATGGATAATGAGCCTTGGCTGAACGCCCAAACTCCCGGATGCCCATGATCTACGAATACGATCTTTCGGTTATATTGCCTCGTCTCACCGGCCCGCTTCGCGAGATACTCGACACCGAGCTTGCAATCGGCAACACCATGATCGAAATCAGCAGTCGCTGGCCAATGCCAAACGTAAACATATGGCTTGAGCGCCCGCTGGGCCGAAAATATGTGGCCAATTACCCAGATCTCGAATACGCCTACCTCGGCGACCCGAAACACTGGCTGGAGCAATACATTGACACAAAGATCGGAGCGATGGTCGCAGCCGTGTGCTAGCACTCAAACCCGGTCAAACCTTTGCTCCGGTGGCGTAGAGATGATCGACGCAGTACGCACTACCATTCAACTGATACTTCTCACAGCCGCTCCACAGGCATTTCACCACAGCATTCTCACCACGCGACTGAGTAAGACGCTCCTTACGCAAGGCCTCGTCTGAAGCTCTCCAGCCCTGCACATCGGCGACCTTCACCGCAAGCTGGACCTGATGTTTTTCCCATTCATCGACGGCCCAAAGTTGCCCGCATGCCGGGCATCGCAGCAGCGATCGCCAGTGTGCTGCATCCTCGTGCCGAAAGCCGGGGAACAATGTATGCAAAGTCCCGTTAACGCTGCGTATCGCAGGATGGCTGTCGCAATCACATTTCATTTTCTGATTGTTTTCGGTCATCGCTGCAAGATACTAGTGGCTATGGCGCGGATCATCTCATCAACCATTGCCCGCTCCGCTTCGATAATCTCTGTTCGGCAGTCGGTTTGCAATGCGCGAAGCGCTTCATAGAGATCGCCCCATTCATCTGTCAGGCCATTTGTCAGCGGCCATGCTTGCAACAAGTGGCGCAAGGGCCGTGCCGCGCGCCGTTCACACCAAGCGTCGAACAGCTCTGAGCATCTAGCGTCGATGTCGCGAGGAAGCATAATTTAGCGCCCATCAGGCATCGTTAAGGTGACTGTGAATGATGCATCATTTCGGATGGCCGAGGTCGATCAACGCGATCATCCCTTTTGGGGCGAGAACCGATGCTCCTTAATGGCCGAGGTCGGCCATGAACAGATGTTCGACATTGATGCAGAAATCGTCGACGATAACGCCCTGCTCCTCACAGTGTTTCGAGAATCATAAATGGCTATGTGCGAAAGAGCGATACGTTGGGAGTCGTTAGCGGAAGTGGACTTCCCTTGCCCTGATCTCGAATTTCAGTTCAATGCACGCGATGAACTCAGAGTCGTGATGCGCTTTTCTCTTCTAAATACTGGCGCCGAACAGCGGAAGCTGGACTTGGAGCTTCGTTTTTCGGGCGTCATAGGACTCAAATGGATAGAGGAGTGCCACGGCTCTGTCATTCAGTCATCGGTGCCATCAAGGCCCAGGTGCCAAGAGATAGCATGGAGTCAGTGGGTCCTCCCGGCAGCCATCATCGAAAATTCTGCGTGGCTATCGCGGTATATGAACTTGCCTGGCACTGAGAATCGTCAACACTTTTCGCTCGTCTGCATGAACGACCTGCTAGACGTTCTTGCCTTGCCAGATGTTCGAGTGCGGTGGATCGAAGCAGAGTAAAGCGGCAGTGTGCGAAGGGCAGCTATGTGGAGTTTTTTGCGGACGGTTTTTTAGCAAACGTTCCGGGTCGCAAGCGGTCCGTCGCGATCGTCGCCAATCGGCCACAAAAAGTCTTCGAACCGGATTGCCAGATTGTTGATAACGTAACGTTGGACACCAACTACGGGTACAGACGCAAAACTATGGGATACGACGTTCACATCACTCGCAAAGAAAACTGGTTTGACAAATGCGGTCCCGCCATCGCGCTTGATGAGTGGAAGGCGTTGACTCAGTCCGACCCACATATGCGCCTCGATGGCTACGCGAGTGCAGTTGTCGGTGATGGCCACGTATTGCGGATAGACAGTGCGGGGTTGGCCGTCTGGACGGCCTACACAGGGGGCGGCGGGAGTGATTGCAATGCTTGGTTTGATTTTCGGCAAGGGAATGTAGTGGTGAAGAATCCTGACGGCGAGATTCTCCGAAAAATGTGGCAACTAGCGCAGTTGCTTGAAGCAAAAGTGCAAGGTGACGAGTGCGAAGTTTATGGCGCGGATGGTCACGTTATCCTGTAACTGATCACTTTTCGCCTGATCTGGATGAGCTGATTCTGTGCGATCAATTGGGTGCGAGAGTGTTGAATCGAAAATCGAAAGAAATCGGGCGAGACGCACGTGGACGTGCATGTGATCTATACGCCGAATAACTCGATTCTTCTGTCGAAAAAGGAATAGGTGTCTTGGCGAGATAGTCAAGAAGACTGGACTGCTGCATCAGGAAAATGCCGATCGTGCAGCGCGGAAATATCGGGGGAGCAATGCAAAATCGAACGCTGTGGGGAACGGTATTTTTCGTCGATTTAGCGTTCATACTCGCGGGCTGTGGCGGGCTGTGGCGGGCTGTGGCGGGCTGTGGCGGGCAGCTAGGTAACGGGATCAGTCCTCCCCAGTGCGGTGAACTCCGGCCTGTATATACCAAAGAAAAAATCGTCAAAGCTCCGTTGATGTCCGATCCGGTCGTGAGCTATATCGTTGACGAGCATGCGATTGTGCACGACGTTGTTATCAAACAGTTCTCCGGTTCTGCTGAGCTTGACGATGCAGCGCTCAACGCAGCGAAAAAGATGCACTGCACCAGCCCTGCGATGGACGGTTGGGGCCATGTTGTGTCATACGAAGTAACTGCCATGGTGAAGTTCGGATTTCGCCGATAGCGTTCGCCGCCACGAAAATTTCTTGTGCCCTCGGTACCGATCGGGGGATGCAATTCATTTGCTCGTGGCGCATACGTCAGCTTCTGGGGCGCAGTGCGACACGCCGTCATAGGGACAACGTTTTTCAAAGCCCCCGTTCCACAACCTCAAAGGTTCTGCTTCAAATAACGCCCTGGCGTTTCGCCAAGGATCTTGCGAAACATGGCGACGAAGTTGCTGGCGTTCTCGTAACCCAGACCATCGGCGACATCCTGGACGGTTGCGCCGCGGGCCATCCATTGCAAGGCGAGCAGCACATGAAGTTGTCTGCGCCAGCGTCCGAAACTCATGCCGGTTTCCCGGGAGATCAGTCGTGAGAGCGTTCGAGGCGCGACGCCTAGTCGATGTGCCCACGACTCGATGCTGCCGGGATCAGACGGCTTGGCCATGATCCAGTCGACCAGCTTGCGAAGGCGCGTGTCTGTCGACAGCGGAAGATGGACTTTTCCGGACGGCGCCAACGCCATCTCTTCGAGCAACAGCGCCATCACGCGTGACGCCATGCTCCCCTCCGCATACCGCATGGGAAACGTCGCTGAACGCATGACCAGTTCCCGGAGCAACGGCGTTGTCGAAAGCGAACAGCACGCCTTCGGCAACGCCTCGCAGGCAACCGGATCCACGTAGACCACATAGCACTCGACCGTGCCACTCACCTCCATGCGATGCGTCACGCCGCCGGGTATCCACATGGCGCCGCCCGGGGGGACCAACCAAAAACCACCGTCAACCTCGCAGGCGAGCACGCCGCGCATCCAGAGCAGGAACTGGCCTTTGCGATGGTGGTGGAAATTGGCTTCTTTCCGGCTGTCGATCTGAGACCCGTCTTCGCTCTCCATTCGTGCCATGTCCACGCCGGCGGCGCCGATCGTAATCACTGGCCTCGGGACGAGGTCGGGATCCTCCCATTCGATTGACGTGTCGTCGCTGAGAACCGGCATGTGGCACTTCCCGATAAAGAGTCAGAGTGGCAAGAATTCACTATATCTTGGCAAGATCGATCATTGTGACCAATTTTCCTGACACCTAACATAGCCTCGTCATTCCACCCCTCAAGAGGCTTTCTGCATGGAACCACGGAAGAAAATATTGATTTGCGGCGGAGGGATCGCGGGCCCGGCGTGTGCCTGGTGGCTGGCGAAATACGGCTTCTCGGTGGTCATCGCAGAGAAATCCCGCACCTTCAGGGATGGCGGGCAAAACGTTGACGTCAAAGGTGCCGGACAGGACGTGATCAGGCGCATGGGATTAGCCGAACAGATCGAGGCGCGCAACACTCGGGAATGCGGACAGAAGTGGCTCGATGCGGCCGGTAAGGTCATTGCAACGTTCCCCAAAGGTAGCGTTGGTGGCCTCACGAGCGAATTTGAAATCCTCCGAGGCGATTTTGCTCGTGTCCTGTTCGACGCAACCCACGGTGCCTGTGAATATCGTTTCGGCGCATCCGTCAGCGATATTGAGGACGTCGAGGACGGTGTCCGCGCGACCTTCGCCGATGGTTCGAGAGAAGAGTTCGCACTGGTGATTTGTGCTGAGGGTATTCGTTCCTCGACGAGAGACCTTGTGCTCGCCGAGGAAACAAAGCTGCGCTACCTCGGTGCCTATATGGCGTTCTTCAAGATTCCCCGGCTTGCGGAGGACGACTTCTGGGCGCGCTCCGTCCACGGCTCAGGTGGGACCATGATGATTCTCCGACCCGGAGGGGCGACGGAAACCACGGTTCTGGTGACTTTCCCCGTCAGTGCAGATCCTCAGTCGACGGCATCGATGCCGTCGCGTAGGGAAATGCTGTACACCGCGCTAACGGGCCGGGGCACGATAGCCGACCGCATCATTGATGCACTGGATGCCGTACAAGACTTTTACTTCGGGCCGATGAGTCAGGTGCGGGCATCGTCGTGGTCCAAAGGCCGCGTAGTCTTGTTAGGGGACGCAGCGTACTGCCCGACGGCTTTCACGGGCGAGGGCACGGCCTTGGCACTTGTGGGGGCCTACGTGCTGGCTGGGGAGATAAGAAAGTGCGCAACCCACACCCAAGCGTTTCAGCAGTACGAGCGTCTCCTGCGCCCTTACGTCGAGCGCTCGCAGGAAACCTTGAGCCCTCGGCTCGTACGGTTCATGCACATTAAGACGCGATTCGGGATCATGGTCACGCGCAACGTCTTCAGACTCGTCGCGAGTCGGCCCATGCAAGCGCTGCTGAAACGTGCCGCTGCTGCGCGAGGCCGTAACCGTCGCCAGGATTTTCCGCTGCCGGTCTACTGATAGACATGCTGGACCCCAGTGCGACAGTGCGACAGTGCGCCAAATTCGGACGACAACATGAACGCACTTGGGGAGATCGCATTTGCCCTTGCCCATGAGGTTCTTTGGCGCTGCAATGACGATAGGTCTCTCGACAATCGCCCTAGGGATGAATGGTCTCCCCGCGCTCAAGCATCTCGATGAACTCTCTGATCTTGCGCGCTCGGGTTTCGGGCTTCTTCGCGTTCTGAATGCGAAACAAAATGGCGTAGCGGTTGCGACTGTTCAACGTGACGAAGAACGCCTGAGCTTCGGGGCTGGCGTCCAGCGCGGCCTGAAGATCGTCGGGTACGACTGAATTGCTGGCCGACGTGTAAGCGGCTGCCCATCGGCCATCCGCTTTGGCGGTCTCAATTTCTCGTATGCCCGAGGGGCGCATTCTGCCCGCAGCGATCAATGCTCCAACGCGGTCCTTGTTGCGCTTGGACCAAATGCTCTTCGCGGTGCGTCGCGTGAAGCGTTGCAACCAGTATTCGTCGCTCTCCGCCTGTTTTCGACCGTCGATCCAGCCGTAGCAAAGCGCGCTTTCCACCGCCTGCTCGTAGGTCAAAACTGACTTCCCCGTCCCCTTTTTGGGAATGCGTAACCATATCCCGGTCGACGTTTCGCCGTTTTGCGTTAGCCAGTGTTCCCATGCTTCCTGATCGTGAAATGTCAGACGAGGTTCCGTCATGCGTTGTCCAGAAAACGTGTGGCAGTACAATGCGTTCGCGTCGTTCCACCAATGAGATAACCATGTCACTACGTCTTAACTGCCTTTGCGGAAAAGTCTCTGTCGAACTTAACGGCGAACCCGTTGCGCGCGCGAACTGCCACTGCGCATCGTGCCGAGAGTTTTATGGAACGCCCGTGTTTTCCGCAACCGCGTGGCAAGCCGATTCGGTTCGCATCGAAGATGGCGTGGGGCAGACGTTCAAACACCCTGAAAAACAAATGACCAAGACTTTCTGTGATGTTTGTGCAGAAGTGGTCTTCGGCACGAATCGACTGGGAATGCGTGTGGTTCCCAATGCTTTGATTGCCCGCGAAACCGGCGGGAAACCCCACGCGTCACTAGCACCCACGATGCACCTGTTCTACCGGCAGCGCGTAGTCGATGTATCGGACGATTTGCCGAAGTACCTCGATGGCTGGGACGGCCCCACGTATGCTGCCTAACAGGTTGGCAGCAGTCGCCGTCACGGGGTTTCGACCCCATGACGCCATCGGACGTCCCTAGCCATCGTTACTTGAAATTCGTCGACGGTTAAGCCTCCTCACTGAAGAAACTCGGTAATCGCCGCCATCGTCGCGGCCGGTTGTTCTTCCATCAGCCAATGACCGGCGTTCGGAATGACGACGCCTTTCACATTCGTTGCCGCGGCGCTCGCGACGGTTGCCATCATCGTGGCGAATGATTTCTCGCCACCGATGGCCAGTACCGGCATCGGTAGCGGACCCTTCGCAAGAAACGCGTTGTTGTCGATGACGTCCTGATCGAAGGCATGGAATTGTTCGAAGCCGGAATGCATCGCGCCCGGCAAGGCATAAAACCGTGTGTAATGGCGGCGCGACGCTTCGTCGAAATGCTTGGGATCCGCCGAGAACTCGTTCCAGAAACGATCGAGGTAAATGCGTTCGCGTCCCTTCACCAGACGCTCCATGTCCGGCCCGCCAAACCGGAAGTGCCAGAGCAACGGGCTTTTCAATATCTCTTCCCATGGGCCGACGCCGGGAATCGGTGCGTCCATCAGCACCAGTTTCGTGACCCGATCGGGTTGCTCCGCAGCAAATGCATACGCCACCATATTGCCGATGTCGTGCGCCACGACATCCACGCGGCCGATATGAAGCGAGTCCAGCACGCCGGCGATATCTCTGGCTTCGTTCTTCTTGTCGTAGCCACCGGACGGATGGTCCGAGAGCCCCATGCCGCGAAGATCGGGCACCACCACCGTGTGATTCGTCGCGAGCTTTGCCGCCAGCGGCGCCCACATGTCGCCCGTTTCACCATAACCGTGCAGCAGCACGACCGCCGGACCCTGCCCACCGACGCGCACGTAAATCTTCGCGCCATTGGTCGCAATGGTCTGATGCCGGAAATCCGCAGGGAAGCTGAATTTGTCCGCGAACGCTGGGAAGGACTGGAACGACACAAGCAACAGCAGGAAAGAAAGCAGTTTTCGCATTTCCGACTCCCGAGGGTTGGTCCAACCGATCTGGCTGAATTGCTCGATTCGCGGATAGTCTCATACTTTCCAACAGCAATTCATTTCGACGGGAGTCGACACCCGTCACGCATCGTTGCCGCGTGTGACGCTCGCCACCACCCGCACTGATACCCCGACCCGACTTACGCAACCCCCTTCGCTGAAAAATTCTGAAAAGCACGGAATAACTCGATGCGGCGAATCGTTATGTGAGTGAGAGGTGCTATTGATATCCCTCACATTCCCCCCAACGAATCGGAAATGATCATGTCTCAAACGCTCCTGTCTCGCCGTCGGATGCTCACCAGCGGTTCGCTCGGCGGTGCCGCGCTCGTCATGTCGAACCTGGCCTTTGCGCAGCCGCAGTCGTCTTCGCCGAAGAAATCGGTCAAAAAGCGCGACGAAGCCGCGCTGCTCGCGTATCTCGGCGCCTCGCCGCAATCGCTGCCCAATCTGCCTTATGCGCAGGACGCGCTCGAACCCGTCATTTCCGCACGTACCATCGGCATTCACTACGGCAAGCATCATCAAGCCTATTTCACGAATCTTCACAAGCTGCTGGCCGATTCACCGCTCGCCAATGCCACGCTCGAACAACTGATCCTGAAGTCGCACGGCCGCGAGGACATGGAAGACATCTTCAACAATGCCGCACAGGCGTGGAATCACAACTTCTACTGGAAGTCGCTGAGCCCCGTGCAGACGCAGCCGGACGAGCGTCTGGCCAAAGCGATCGTTGCCAAGTTCGGTTCGGTCGAAGCGCTGTCGAAGCAACTGATGTCGGTGTCGGCATCGCAGTTCGGTAGCGGCTGGGGATGGCTCGTCGTCGACGACAAGCATGAGCTGGCAGTCGTGAAGACGGGGAACGCGGAAACGCCGTTCACGCGCAGCGGACAACTGCCGTTGCTGACGGTCGACGTGTGGGAGCACGCGTATTACCTCGACTATCAGAACCGCCGTCCGGACTATCTCGCCGAGACGATCGCCAAGAAGTTGAACTGGACGTTTGCCTCGCAGAATTACGCACGCATCTGAGTCCGGCCGAGCACAACAAGTGAGCGAGAAATGCGAATGCCCCGATTCGTCGGGGCATTTCGTCGTCCTGCAACGCCGCGTGGCGACCCCGCGATCGCGACCGAATATGCATATGCGCAATTCAACTAAGCCCATGGCCGATCACGTCGCATAATCGAAGGCTCCTCGCGCCTATCGATCGTCATGCAGCCGCTGTCTCTCGCCCCTCTCGATCAGTTCTCTTCCGTCCGATTCGTGCTGACGGATATGGATGAAACGCTCACCTATCGGGGACGTCTGCCCGCGCAGACTTACGACGCGTTAGCACGTCTGGAAGTGGCAGGCATTCGCGTGATTCCCGTCACCGCAGCCCCTGCGGGATGGTGCGATCAGATGGCGCGGATGTGGCCCGTCGATGGTGTCATCGCCGAGAACGGAGGGCTGTTTCTTCGACGTGACGAAGACGGGCACCGCGTGGAGCGGCACTACTGGCACACGTCGGACACCATTGAGCATGCGGCCGAACAACTTCAGGCGATCGCCCGAACGGTAGCGCACGCCGTGCCGCAAGCGGAGCATGCCGACGATCAGCTTTTCAGACTGACGAGCCTTGCGTATCGCCGCACGGGAACGGATCTCGATCAGCGCATTCTCGACGCGCTCATTCAGGCGGGCGCCAACGCCACGATCAACAACTTGTGGGTGCTCGGCTGGGTCGGCGGCTACGACAAACTTTCCATGTCGCTGCGCATTCTCGACGACGTCTACGGCATCGACGCCGAGGCCGCGTCCGACCTGATCGCGTACTCCGGCGATTCGACCAACGACGCTCCCATGTTCGGCTACTTCCGACACACGGCGGGGGTGAGCACGGTGGTCGACTATCTGCCCCAACTGCCCGTGCCGCCGCGCTGGATCACGCAAGGCCCGGGCGGTGCGGGATTCGTGGAGTTCGCCGACGCGATACTCGCGTCGCGCACGACGCCCGCATCGATTGCCGTGTAGCGCATAACGCTCGGTGGCGCGTCGCAAACGGAGAGAGCCCTGACACGTCAGGGCTTTCTTCATTTGCGTTGGCCATTGGCCATCGGCCGTGGATCTGCTGGATCCACTTATTGCCAGAAGGGCGATGCTGCGGAAATGAGGCCGGTGAGATACAGAGCGCCTTCAGCGAGCAGGGGGAGCAGGGGCATGGTGTTTCTCCTTCAGTCAGTCGGACGATGGTGAGGGTGATACGTCGGTCGTGCTGGCTTATTGCCAGAACGGGCTGGTCGCCGAGAGCAGGATCAGGCCTTGGAAGGCGTATTCGGCGGCATACATCAGGGCAGGTACGATCGGCATGGTGGTGCTCCTGGTTGGGGCTTTCGCGGTGTTGCGTGAGCCGTTGAATGAAGTATCCGACTTCGTGTCCGGCGGCGAAACTGCGATTAATACAGGTGGGCTCAGCATGTCTGCGCAGGCGTTTGCGCGGTGGCGGACTGGTGATGGACGCGAAACGCCTGAAGTGGCAGCGCGCGCCCGGCTGGTAAAATGCGCGTCCGCCGCATCTTTGCTTCAACGTCATTCATGAAGTCTCCAACGCTTCGGGATCAGTGGTTCCCGAACCTCCCCGGTAACGTCCTTGCCGGGCTCACCACCGCGTTCGCGCTGGTTCCCGAGTGCATCGCCTTCGCACTGGTCGCACAAGTCAATCCGCTGATGGGGTTGTACGGCGCATTCATCATCTGTGCGCTCACGGCCATTTTTGGCGGACGCCCCGGCATGATCTCCGGCGCTGCCGGGTCGATGGCCGTCGTGATCGTCGCACTGGTCGTCGAACACGGCGTGCAGTATCTGCTGGCGACGGTCGTGCTCAGCGGCCTGCTGATGATGGGCTTCGGCGTGCTACGGCTCGGCAAACTGATCCGCATGGTGCCGCATCCGGTGATGATCGGTTTCGTCAACGGACTGGCCATCATCATTGCGATGGCGCAGCTCGAACACTTCAAGCAAGCCACGCCGCAAGGCGACGTCTGGCTGCACGGCACGCCGCTCGCCATCATGTGTGCGCTGGTCGCCGTCACAATGCTGATCGTCTACGTGCTGCCGCGCGTCACCAAGGCGGTGCCGCCGGCGCTCGTCGCCATTGTCGGCGTCGGTGTCGCGAGCCAGTTGTTGCATTTGCCCACGCGCACGCTGGGCGACATGGCGCACATCGCGGGCGGTTTCCCGACGCTCCATCTGCCGCAAGTGCCGATGAGTCTGGACACGCTGCGTATCGTCTTCCCCTATGCGCTACTCATGGCGATCGTCGGTCTGCTGGAGACGTTGCTGACGTTCAATCTGACGGACGAGATCACGCAGACGCGCGGCCGTCCCAACCGCGAATGCCTCGCGCTCGGCGTATCGAACGTGGTGTCGGGAATGTTCGGCGGCATGGGTGGTTGCGCGATGATCGGGCAGACGATGATCAACCTGAGTTCGGGCGGACGCACCCGTGTGTCGGGGGCCACCGCCGGGATCATGATCCTGCTGTTCGTGCTGTTTCTCTCACCGCTGATCGAGCGGATTCCGCTCGCGGCGCTCGTCGGCGTGATGTTCGTGGTCGCGCAACAGACCTTCGCGTGGGGATCGCTGCGGGTGCTCGGCAAGGTGCCGCGCAACGACGCCCTAGTGATCGTCGCGGTGACGGTCATTACCGTCTTCACGGATCTGGCGGTGGCGGTGCTGTGCGGCATAGTGATCGCTGCGCTCAACTTCGCCTGGCAGCATGCGCGGGAGATTCGCGCCGATATCGAAGACAACGCGCACGACGCCCGCACTTACGTGCTGCACGGCACGCTGTTCTTCGCGTCGACGGCGAATTTCCAGGAACTGTTCGCACCGCTCACCGACGTGCACGACGTCACGGTAGATTGCCGTCATCTCCACGTTGCCGATCACTCGGCCATCGTGGCGTTCGAGACGCTGGTCGAGCGCTACCGGAAAGCCGGCCGACACCTGCGCTTCGTCCATCTCTCGTCACGCAATCAACGCCTGCTCGAACGGGCAGGGGTGCGACTTGCCGTAGTGTAACGACGGCTGGTGGCGCGCCCCTGACGCTTACTTGAACGTATGCAGGTAAGCGATCAGATCGGCGACCTTGCGTTCGTTGCCGATGCCCCAGAAGCGCATCTTCGTGCCCGGGACCGTGTTGCCGGGATTCGCGATGAAGGCGGCGAGGGTCTTGTCGTCCCACACGATGCCCGACTGCTTCATGGCGGCGGAGTATTCGAAGTCCTTCAGGCTGCCCGCGCGGCGCGTCGAGAGTCCGTTGAGTTGCGGGCCGAAGCCCGATGCGGCCATCGGCCCGACCGAATGACACGAGGCGCAGCGCGAGACGAACAGCGCCTTGCCGGCTTCGATGTTGCCAGCGGCAAAGGCGGGTGCCACCGTAGCGGACAGCGTCAGGGCGAGAAGGCCCGTGCGCAGGCCGGCGGCGCACGAGAGGTGAAATGCGAACAACGCGTTAAGCGCCTTCATCGGAAGCAGCATGAGAGAGAGGTCGCGAGGAAAGATAACGAAAGCAAGCCGCTAACTTACCCCTTTCCGCGAAGGACTGCCAGTAAAGAGATCATGAAAAAAGGCCGTCCCTGCCGAGGCAAGGACGGCCTTTCGCGATGTCGCTATCGGCCCTGCAAATGCTGGCGTGCTTATGCGCCGCCCTTGGTCACGCTCTCCGGCAGATCGCGGCCATGGTACTTCTTGTAGATCTCGTTGAGCTTGCCGTTCTTCAGGTTGGTCTTGACCCAGTTGTTGACCCAATCCTTCAGGCCCGGCTGGTTCTTGTTCAACGCGATGCCCAGATCGAATTCCTTCTGCGCAAACTTCAGTTCCAGGTTCTTGCCCGGAGCGCGCTTCTGCATTTCGCCGAGGTTCGACGGCGTGCTCGAGAAGATGTCGACCTGACCCGTCACCATGGACGTGATCAGCGTGGCGTCGTCTTCATAACGCACGATCTGCGCACCCTTGGCGTTCGCCGTGGTGAGCGTGTCGTTGACGGTGGCGCGCGTGAGGCCGATGCGCTTGCCGTCCAGATCGGCGTAGCCCTTGATGTTCATGCTCTTCGGCGCGCCCACGATGATCGAGATCACGGCGTAGGGGATCGAGAAGTCCACCACCTGTGCACGTTCCGGCGTGATCGACAGGTCGGCCACCACGATGTCGGCGCGGTTCGCTTGCAGCGTCGGCACGCGCGCGGCGTTCGTCACGGACACGATGTCGAGCTTCACCCCCAGATCCTTGGCGAGCAACTCAGCGGTCTCGACGTCCGAGCCGACCGGCTTCAGATTCGCATCGGCATACGAGTACAGCGGCGTACCCATCGCGATGGCCACGCGGATCTTGCCCGCCTTCTTGATGTCGTCCAGCTGATCGGCAAACGCAGCGTGTGCCATCACGCCCAGCGCAACAGCGGCACAGGCTTGGGTAAGGAACGTCTTGAGTTTCATGCAATGGTCTCCTTCGGGTGATTGTTGTCTTGCTTGAACAGGCGTCGTGGATCGTGGCCGCGCCTTACAGGCCGTTCGCCAGGAACGCACGCAGTTCGGGGGTCTTCGGGTTGTCGAGCATCTCGCCCGGACCGACTTCCCAGACCTTGCCGTGGTGCATGTAGATGATCTGATCGGCCACCCGCTTGGCAAACGCCATTTCGTGCGTGACGAGCAGCATCGTCATGCCGTCGGCCGCGAGGTCTTCCATCACGCGCAGCACTTCGCCCGTGAGTTGCGGATCGAGTGCGGACGTCACTTCGTCGAACAACATGACCTTCGGCGACATGGCGAGCGAGCGTGCAATCGCCACGCGCTGCTGCTGGCCACCCGAGAGTTGTTCGGGATAGCTGTTCGCCTTGTCGGACAGGCCGACCTGTGCGAGCACGCGCTTGGCGACCTCTTCGGCTTCGCTGCGCGCCATGCGCTTCACGTGACGCAGCGCGAGCATGATGTTTTCACGCACGCTCAGGTGCGGGAACAGGTTGTAGCTCTGGAAGACGATGCCGACTTCGCGACGCAACTGATGCAGGTCGATGGACGGATCTTCCACGCGGATGCCACACACTTCGATGGAGCCTTCGTCGATGGTCTCCAGACGGTCGATGCAACGCAAGGCCGTGCTTTTGCCCGAGCCGCTGGCACCGATGATGGCGACCATCTGACCGCGCTCGACTTCGAACGACACGCCCTTGAGCACAGGGTTGTCGCCGAAGCGCTTGTGAATCTCTTTGACCTTAACGATTGCCGACATTGAGCCTGTCCTCCAGTGATGCGCTCCAGCGCGAGAGCGGGTAGCACAGCACGAAATAAAACACCCCTACCAGCGAGAACACGAGGAAGGGCTGGAAAATCGAGTTGTTGATGATCTGTCCGGCGCGCGTCAGTTCGACGAAACCGATGACCGAAGCGAGCGACGTCATCTTGATGATCTGCACCAGGAAACCGATGGTCGGCGGCAGCGACAGACGCACCGCCTGCGGAATGATCACCAGACGCAGGGTCTGCCAGCGGGTGAACGACAGGCACTCTGCCGCTTCCCATTGCGCACGCGGCATCGCTTCCACGCAGCCGCGCCAGATATCGCCGAGATACGCGCTCGTGTAGACCATGAGCGCCAGCGCGGCCGCAACGATCGAGGGCAGCTCGAAACCGTACACCGACAGACCGAAGTAGACGATGAACAGCAGGATCAGCAACGGAATGCCCTGAATCGCTTCGATGAAAACCTGCGTGGGCAGACGCAGCCAGCGGCGCGGCGAGATACGCCCGAGCATGACCAGAAAGCCGCCGGCCATGCCCAGCACGAAGGCGAGGGCAGACAGCACCAGCGTCCAGCCGATGGACTGCACCATGTAGCCGAGATACGTGAACGAGAAATTGCCGATCATGAAGCGCTCCGTTGCGCGGTGTTGCCCGCCGACGTGCCGGAGGCGTTCGTGTTGCCCGAACGCGCAGCGGCGGCACGGCGGCGTGCGGCCTGCGCGGTCTGTGCTGCGGCGCGTCGCACGGTACGGCGGCGCTTGAAGAAGTATTCGCCGGCGGCCCACGCCACGAGCTTCACGAGCAGCGAGAGCGCGAGATAGAGCGCGGCCACGACGATGTACGTCTCAAGCGAGCGGAACGTATCCGACTGCACGGTGTTGGCAACGGCCGTGAGTTCTTCGGCGGAAATCTGCGATGCGATGGCCGAGGCCTGCATCATCAGAATGAACTGCGTGGTGAGCGACGGGTACACCTTCTCGATCGACGGTTGCAGCATCACGTGCCACGCGATGCGCCACTTCGACAGCCCCAGACACTCGGCCGCTTCGATCTGACCGCGCGGCACCGATTCGAGACCGGCGCGGATGATCTCGGCCGCGTAGGCGCCGATGTTGATCACCATCGCGAGCACGGACGCGGTGAACGTCGGCAAGTGCACGCCTATGCTGGCGAGGCCGAAGTACAGCAGGAAGATCTGGACGAGGAACGGCGTATTGCGCACCGACTCGATATAGATGCCGCACAGGCGCGAAAGCCAGCGGTGACGGCTGCGTTTGGCGAAGGCGACCAGCGTGCCCAGGGCCGTGCCGATGACGACCGAGAATACGGTCATCTTCAGCGTGAGCCACGCGCCTTCAAGGAAAACTGGCCAGTAAGGAACCAGCGGGGCGAAATTCAACGAGAAATGCATGGCAAACGCCTGTCTCCGGTGACGTTCGGGGCCGACGCGCCAGGCAGCCATCGTTGCGGTTATGACATCCGCAGCAGCCGTGGTGGGTCTTTCTTGTACGTCGTCATATAAGTGATGTGATTTTGCGCATCGCCCATCGGCATTGTCAATAGCAATCGCTTGGGGGGATACCCTTGGCTATTGCCTTTATAGGACAAGGGTTAAAGGCCGTTTTCAACCGTGGGGCGGTGCCCCGCAGGTTGCGTGAAGCGTCCTCAACGATGGGTTGACGGCGGGCGGCTTCAGACCCTTGTCATCGTATCTCTTGATGTGGGAATTCGACGGATCGGGGGATCGACGTTCCGGCGTCTGCGGGACGGCGCGGCTCTATAATCAGCGCTTGCCCAGGCGACCGGTTCGACGTACTTGACCACCACTTCCCGATATCCGATGACGCTTCTTGCCACCGCGCTCGACGAACTCGACCGCAATCTGCTCGCCCTGCTCCGGGTGAACGCCCGTGAGAGCACGGCCAATCTGGCGCGGCGTCTGGGCGTGGCGCGCACCACGGTCGTGGCGCGTCTCGGTCGTCTCGAACAGGCCGGGGTCATCGCCGGCTATACGGTGAGACTGGGCCAGGACGCCGCCGGCGGCGGGTTGCAGGCGTGCGTGAGCATCGCCGTGCAGCCACGCTCGGGGCGCGACGTGCTGCGGCGCCTGAACAAGATGCCGGAGGTCCATCTGCTGTGCTCCGTGAGCGGGGAGTTCGACTACGTGGCATGGCTGCATGCGGCGTCTGCCGACCAGCTCGACGCGCTGCTCGACACCATTGGCGAGATCGATGGTGTGACGCGCACGACGACATCCGTCGTCCTTGCCCGCAAGATCGACCGGGGCGGCGTGCTGCCCTGATAACGCCAAACGGGCGTTTGCGCCCCCCCAGCCCTAATTCGTTACTAAGCGTCGCCAGTTAAGGTGTCGCCCGTAGCCCAATCCGTACGCAGGATGCGTTGTTGTGCGTTGTGGCGGTCGGGGGCCGCCAGTTGGCCGGATCGACCTCTCGACGGATCGTCGGGAATGGCGATAGCCAAGACGCCCGAAGACGCCGGTAATTATCCGTAACCGACGTCTAAGAATCCGTCCTCAGGGGGCGGGCGCCCGCGCCGATGCTCGCGCAACCATCAAAACTCCCAAATTCACCCGTGTTCCCTTGACTTGGTCGGTTTGTCTGCCATTGGCGATAGTGCTAAAATTATTGAGAATTGTTTGCATTAACTAATCGACCAAATCTGGAGTGTGTATGCGTGTGAAATCCCTCGCAGCAGCGATGCTGCTTGCCGGTGTGGCCACCCTGGCCCAGGCCGCTGAGTTTCCCATCGGCAAACCGCTGAACACAGCGGGTATGGAAATCAACACGGTGTACCTCCAGCCGATCACGATGGAGCCGGCCGGCATGATGCGCGACGCCGCCAAGTCGGACATCCACCTGGAAGCCGACATCCACGCGATCAAGAACAACCCGAACGGTTACGCCGAAGGCGACTGGATTCCGGGTCTCGAAATCACTTACAAGCTTCAGAAGATGAAGTCGGACGGCAAGACGCCGGACGGCGCGGTCGTCGAAGGTCTGATGATGCCGATGGTGGCGAGCGACGGCCCGCACTACGGCGATAACGTCAAGCTCAACGGCGTAGGCAAGTATCAACTGACGATGGTCGTCAACGCGCCGGGCACGCTCAAGGAATTCGGTTGCGTGGTCGACAAGAACGCCAAGCCGATGGCCGGCGGTCATATGGATCACGGCGGCGCGGGTCCGTGGTGCTTCGGCCGTCACGTCGACAAGGAAACCGGCGTGGGCGCATGGTTCAAGCCCATCACCAAGGTCGTCGATTTCACGTTCGCGACCGTGGGCAAGAAGGGCGGCTACTAAGCCGGATTAATCTGATGCAGCGTTGGTCAGCGGACCAACGCTGTTTTCCTTTGGAGTAGAAGGATGATTCAGCGCATCGCGCGCCTGCTGGCCACGATGACGGCCGTGGTGGTGACCTTGTTGGCCATGGGCGGCCCGTCGCTCGCCCGTGCCGACGACCTGCCCACCTTCAAGCTGGAAATGAACAACGGCAAACTCAATCCGGTGCGTATCGAAGTGCCGGCCGGCAAGCGCATCAAGATCGAGGTGCACAACACCGGAACGAACGCCGTCGAGTTTGAAAGCCTTCAACTGCGCAAGGAAAAGGTGCTCGCACCGGGTGCGCAGTCGTTTGTCGTGATCGCACCGCTGCAACCGGGCGAATACAAGTTTTTCGACGACTTCCATCAGCAGGCGCAGGGCGTGATCGTCGCCAAGTAAGCCGGGCGTAGCTCAGGTCGTTCCAGTCACACCGCAGTACACGCATTACAAAAGGAATTACACGATGGGTCAGGTCATGTTCATCGTCTGGCGCGAAAGCGTCGAGGCATTGCTGGTCGTAGGTATTCTCCATGCATGGCTGGCCAATCCGGATCACGGCGCCAAGCGTGGCCTGCCCTATCTGTGGGCCGGCGTCGTGCTGGGTATCGCCGCCGCCATCGGCCTGGGCGCCGCCCTCGTCGGCTTCACCGAAGTGCTTTCGGGCGACGCGCAGGATTACTTCCAGACCGCCATGGTGCTCGTTGCCTGCGTGCTGATCGTGCAGATGGTCTTCTGGATGAAGCGCAACGGGCGCACGCTCAAGCGCGACATGGAGTCGTCTCTGCAGAAGAATCACGATCAGGGGACATGGTGGGGTGTGCTCGTGCTGGTGGCGCTGGCGATTGCCCGCGAAGGCAGCGAGACCGCGATCTTCCTGTACGGTCTGGGCTTCGGTCAGGGCGGCAGCGTGCCGATGTCGATGTGGCTTGCGGTGGCGATCGGCTTCGTGCTCGCGCTCGTCACGTTCTGGTTGCTGCAACTGGGCGGCAAGATTTTCTCGTGGCGCCTGTTCTTCCGCGTCACCGAAATCATGCTGCTGTTCCTCGCGGCCGGTTTGCTGGAGTCGGGACTGGATCGTCTGATCTCGCTTGAGCTCGTGCCGACGCTGGTCGATCAACTGTGGGATACTTCCGCGATTCTGGATGACGCTAGCCCGTTCGGCAGCCTCGTCGCGACGCTGACCGGCTATCGCGCCCATCCGTCCGGCATGAATCTGTTGGTGTATGCCGTGTACTGGCTGTTCATGTGGGTGCTGCTCAAGCGAGCGGGCGCCCCGGCCAAGCAGGTCAAGCCTGCCTGATCGAGATGACGCGATATTGCGCGACATTGCGCGATATCGCATGACGTAACGTAGCGTGTGGCACCGGGCGGCGATCCCGCCCGGCGCGCACAACGGACTGAACGGACGCGCAGCACACGAGATCCGTCAGCCCGCAAGGTAATCCCCCGATGCAAGACCGACGCAAGAACCGAGCATGAGTATCGCCATTACTGTCCCGAACCGACTGGCCCGTCTGGGCCTTTGGATGCAACGCCACGGCAAACTGATTCGTGGCGTGCAATGGGTCATCGTGCTCGTTTATGCGTTCCTCATCTGCGTGCCCGTTCTGCTGCCGTTGCCCGATGAGACGGCACACATCCTGAACAATCTCACCGTCTTCGCACAATTCACGTTCTGGGGCATCTGGTGGCCGTTCGTGCTCATCAGCATGGTGCTCATGGGGCGTATCTGGTGCGGTGTGCTGTGCCCCGAAGGCACCCTCTCCGAATTCGCCAGCCGACATGGCAAAGGCCGTGCGATTCCTCGCTGGATGCGATGGGGCGGCTGGCCGTTCGTCGCTTTCGCCGGGACCACGCTGTACGGTCAGATGGTCAGCGTCTACCAATATCCGAAAGCGGTGCTGCTGGTGCTCGGCGGTTCGACCATCGGGGCCATGGTGATCGGCTATTACTACGGGCGCGACAAGCGCGTGTGGTGCAAGTATCTGTGCCCGGTCAATGGCGTGTTCTCGCTGCTCGCGCGTCTGGCGCCGTTCCACTTCAAGGTCAACGAAGACGCCTGGCGTCAGTCGTACAACACCAAGGGTCACAAGATCATCCCGATCAATTGCGCGCCGCTCGTGCCGCTGCGCAACATGAAGGGCGGTGCGCAGTGCCATATGTGCGGCCGTTGCGCCGGACATCGCGACGCCATCGAGCTCACGGGCCGCTCGCCGAGCGAAGAGATCGTGACGTACGGGGCGACCGAAAACAACAGTCTCTGGGATAGCGTGCTGGTCAACTTCGGCCTGCTGGGCGTGGCCATCGGCGCATTCCACTGGACGGTGAACCCGTGGTTCGTCACGACCAAGACGTTCCTGGCCACGTGGCTGATCGACCGCGACATCATGTGGCCGTTCGAGACGAACGCGCCGTGGTTCATCTTCACCAACTACCCCGAACAGAGCGATGTCTTCACCTGGCTCGACGGTGCGATGGTGGTCACGTACATCCTCGGTAACGGTCTGGTGCTCGGCCTCGCGTTCTCGGCCATCTTCGCGCTCGCCAACCGGGCGATGGGCAAGTGGGACACGTCGCGCTTCAACCACCTCGTGCAGTCGCTGATTCCGATTGCCGGCGCGGGCGTGTTCATCGGTCTGTCGGCCACGACGGTCAGCCTGCTGCGCGCCGAGCATCTGCCGATCTACTGGGCGAACGACGTGCGCGCGACCATTCTCGCGACCACGACGTTGTGGAGTCTCTGGCTGGGCTGGCGCGTGACGGGGCGGCATGCCACGTCGCTGGTGCGGCGTCTGGCCGGTATGGCCGGGATCGTGGCGGCGCTGGCGCTCGTGAACTGGCTCTGGCTGCTGATGTTCTGGATCTGGTAATCGCCAAAGATCCACGAGCGTGCATGACGTAGGGCGTTTCCCGGTCGGTGCGAATCCGCATTGCCGGTGAACGGCCGGGATTGGCGAGCCGAAGGCCGGTGGCCTACAATGACGCCACACGTCGCCCGGTCTGCCGGGGCTTGCCGACCTCACGGTCCCGTTGGCGCATCGCCTTTCGGTGTCCCGGTCTTCCGGCCTCGCAGCTTCACCGGTCCTCACGGTCTTTCCAGTCTCAAGACGCCCATGTTGCTCGCTCAACGTCTCCCGCTCTATTTCCGCCTCGTCCGTCTGGACAAGCCGATCGGCACCGTGCTGCTGCTGTGGCCGACGCTCTCGGCGCTGTGGATCGCGTCGAACGGACATCCCGACCCGCTGCTGCTCGTCATCTTCACGCTCGGCACGTTCCTGATGCGCTCGGCGGGTTGCGCCATCAACGATTACGCCGATCGCGACTTCGATAAGTACGTCAAGCGAACGAAAGAACGCCCGATCACGTCGGGACGGATTCGGGCGTGGGAGGCGGTCGCCGTAGCCGCGACACTCGCACTCGTGAGCTTTCTGCTGATTCTCCCGCTCAATGCGCTGACCAAGTGGCTCTCGATTCCGGCACTGTTCGTGGCGGGCACCTATCCGTTCACCAAACGCTTCTTCGCGTTGCCGCAGGCGTATCTGGGCGTGGCGTTCGGCTTCGGCATTCCGATGGCGTTTGCCGCCGTGCAGGATCAGGTGCCCGTGATTGCGTGGGTGCTGCTGCTCTCCAACGTGTTCTGGTCGCTGGCCTACGATACCGAGTACGCCATGGTCGATCGCGACGACGATCTGAAGATCGGGATCAAGACGTCGGCGATCACGTTCGGTCGTTTCGACGTGCTGGCCGTGATGCTGTGCTACGTCGGCGCACTCGGCATTCAGGCGCTGGTCGGTGCGTATCTGGGCTTCGGCTGGCCGTTCTGGCTGGGCATGGCTGTCGCCGTGAGCTTCGCCATCTATCACTACTTTCTGATTCGCGGCCGCGAGCGCATGCCTTGCTTCGCGGCGTTCCGTCACAACAATTGGCTCGGCGCGGCGGTTTTTGCCGGTATCGCGGGGCATTATCTGCTGACTGCGCAGGGCTGACGGCGGACGCGGGGTGTCTGACGCGCCCCGCTTGTACCTCGCTTGTACCCCGTCTTGCGCGCTCATCGCGCCGTGATGGCGCGATCAATCTTGCCGTACTTCTCCAGCAATGCATCGAGCACGGCGACCGTTTCCACATCGGGCACGCCGTCATAGCGTGCCGGATGGAAATGCATCTGGAACGCGACAATGACATCGGTCGTGGAGGCGTCCAGTTCTCCCGTTTGCGGCGTGTCGAAACCGTAGGCGAGCAGCTTCGCCTGTAACGCCGGAACGTCGCCCCGATATGGTCGATGATCGCGGTAATGCGCGACCCTCGCGTCGTCGGGCCATGCGCCGATCCCAAATTGCTCGTGCAGCCACCGCCAAGGAAACCGCGGTCCCGGGTCGTGCGCGAGCCCGGGGGCGACGTCGGCATGACCGAGTACCCGGTCCGGTGCAATGCCGTATCGCATCACGATGTCGGCGACGAGTTTGCCGACGACGGCGATCTGCGGCATCGGGAATGGATGCCAGCGTCGGTCCATGAGCGGGAGCTGCGCGTCGTCTGCCGGATAGCCAGGATTGACGATTTCTACGCCGATGGAGGTGCCGTTCAGCAGACGTTCGCCCCGCCAGCCGCTCACGCCTGCGTGCCGGGCCAACTGCCGTTCGGGTACCAATTGGTAGACGACGAAACGATTGTCGTCGTCGGCCGTCTCGGGCACGACGTAATGCGCGCTGGCATCGCCCGCAGGATTCGTCAGCGTGCTGAGCGAGCGCAGCAGCGAGGTAGCGGTGTAATGCAGCACGAGCGTGCGAATGCGTGGCTCGCGTCTGGCCGGTGTCAGCGCCTTGTCGATGAAGTAGCCGTTGCACTCCCGAACCATCGGCGGCACCTTCCTTGGCCGCGCAAGCAAACCGGCTTGCCGCGCCAGCGGGCGGCCCAGTGCGTTGACGAGAAATTTCCGGTATTTCTCGTCGTCACTCATCGGGACGGTTGCCGCTCGGTTGCCGCTTAGGCACTGCCGCGTCGTTCGGGGCGAGGCGAACGTTGTGCATTGGAATTCCATGACGTCGCTGAGACTTAACCAGCGTAGTCGTCGGCGGACGTCGGAGACTCCTAAAAATGGCTCACGCCGGAATCGTTTGGGCCGATTCCGGCGTGCTGCACTGCCTATGGATGCAGGTAGATGGCGCTGGCAGCGTCGTCCGGTGCGTTCGGTCCCGTCGCTGCGCTGCGGCTTTTCGCGGCAACGTCGGCGGACGGACGCGGCACATCGAGGTATTTCTCCAGCAGTGCGTCGAGCACTGCGACCGTTTGTGCGTCGGGAACCCCGTCGTAGCGATGGCTTGCGCAGAAGTGCATCTGAAACGACTCGATGACGTTCGTCGTCGCCCGGTCCAACTGGCCGGTTTGCGGGGTGTCGTAGCCGTAGGTTCGCAGCTTCGCCTGCAAGGCCGCGACGTCGCCGGCATATGGCATATGGTCGCGATAGAAGGCCACCGTCGCGGCTTCCGGCCATGCGCCGATCCCGCGTTCATACAGCGTCTGCCAGGGAAACAGGGGGCCCGGATCGAGCTTGCGACCCGGCGCGACATCGGCATGACCGACGACCCGGTTCGGCGCGATGCCGTGGCGCTGCACGATCGTGGCGGCCAACTGACAGACGACGTCGATCTGGTTATCGGGGTACGCGTACCATCGTTTTTCCATCAGTGGCCGACGATTGTCTTCCGGGCCGAATCCGATATTGACGATCTCCATGCCGATCGACGTGCCGTTGATCAACCGTTCCCCCAACCATGCGCTGACCCCTGCGTGATGCGCCAGATCCGACTCGGGAACGAGTTGGTAGACGGTGAAGCGCCCACCCGATTGGGCGGTGTCCGGTACGACGTAATGCGCGCTGACGCCGCGTTTGGGGTTCGTCAGTATGTCGAGCGCCTGCGCCAGTGGCGTCGCGGTGTAGTGAAGCACCAGCGTGTGGACACGGGGTTCCCGGTTTTCCGACAGGATCGAGGTGTCGAGGTCGAAATCGTGATCGGGAGCGTCGGGGGAGGGGGGTAATGTCAACGCGCTGGCCTGTAAGGCCGGCAATGCCGTCGTCAGCGTGGCGGCAAGGGTCGTCGCCTGCCGCAGGAAGTCCCGTCGTGGCGTCGGTTGGGCGTCGTGATTGGCGGGCTGTTGGGCATTGCGCATCGGGCATCGGTCACGTTGTTGACATCCGCCCAAGGTAGCCGTCGTTTGACGGCAAATGCTTCCACAAATGGCTCACGCCGGCATCGTGCGAGACGATGCCGGCGTGTCGGACTGACGCAATCAGGCGTCGCCCAGTTCGTCGCCGAGTTCCTTGGCGCGATGGTTGGCTGCCTTGACGCCGCGCACGATGGCGTCCTTGATGGCGTCTTTTTCGAACGAGCTGATGGCCGCGAAGGTGGTGCCGCCCTTCGACGTCACGCGATCGCGCAGCACGCTGGCCGGTTCGGTCGAGTCTGCCGCGAGTTGCGAGGCGCCGGTGAACGTGGCGATGGCGAGCTGGCGTGCCTTGTCGGCCGAGAAGCCCAGTTCCTGCGCGGCCTGCTCCAGCGCTTCGATGAAATAGAAGACGTAAGCCGGGCCACTGCCCGAGATGGCGGTAACGGCGTCGAGTTGATCCTCTTTCTCGACCCACACGATTTCGCCGGCGGCGCTCAGCACGGTCTCGGCGCGCTTGCGCTGATCCGAATCCACGCCCGAGAGCGCGATCAGGCCGGTGATGCCCTTGCCGATCAATGCCGGCGTGTTCGGCATGCAGCGCACGATCTGGTTGTGACCGCCGAGCCAGCGAGCGAGATCCGAAGCGCGGATCCCGGCGGCAATGCTGATGACCAACTGACCGTTCAGATGCGGCTGGAGCGCTTGCGCGACATCCTTGAGCACTTGCGGTTTGACGGCCAGCACGAGGGTGTCGTAATCGCGCAGGCGGTCGTTCGGGGCGCTGGCTGTCTCGATGCCGTGGTGCTTGACGAGACCTTCGCGGGTCGATTCGTTGACGTCGATAGCGAGAATGTCGCGCGGGGCCGTGCCACGCTTGACGAGTCCGCCGATCAAGGCATTGGCCATATTGCCGCCGCCGATGAATGCAATTCTCATAACCATCCTTTGCGTTGCGTGTGTCGTTACTCGTTACCGTTACTGCTATTCGTGGCGAGGTGGGGCGTGGCGCATCGTTGAGGTGGTGCGTTGTCGTGACGCGCTCACCGCGGGACGCATGCCGCGCTCAGGCCTTAGCGCCGTAATCTCGTGCGCCGAAAATCGCCGTACCGATGCGCACCATGGTGGCGCCCTCGGCAACCGCCGCTTCCAGGTCTCCCGACATTCCCATCGAGAGGGTATCCAGCGCCAGCCCGTCGGCGCAAAGCGCATCGAACAAGTCGCGCACCGCCTTGAAGGGCTCGCGCTGACGTGCCGGGTCGTCTTCGGGTTCGGGAATCGCCATCAGGCCGCGCAGCGTCAGATTCGGCAATGCGGCGATGGCGCGGGCGACAGCGAGGGCTTCGTCCGGTGTGACGCCGCTCTTGCTGGCCTCGCCGCTGATGTTCACCTGCAGGCAGATCTGCAAGGGCGGTAAGTGCGTCGGACGCTGTGCGCTCAGGCGTTCCGCGATCTTGAGCCGGTCGACGGAATGTACCCAGTCGAAGTGCTCGGCGACCGGCCGCGTCTTGTTGCTTTGCAGCGGCCCGATGAAATGCCATTCGAGCGGTTCGGCGCCCACTGTCTCACCGGCGAGCGCTTCGATCTTGTCGAGTGCTTCCTGCACGTAGTTCTCGCCAAATGCTCGCTGGCCAACCGCCACCGCTTCGCGCACGGCGTCGGCGCCGAATGTCTTCGAGACGGCGAGCAGGCGCACACTGCCGTCGGCTCGGCCGGCAGCGGTGGTGGCGCGGGTGATCCGGGAGAGGACGTCTTCGAGATGTGCAGCGATGGGCGACATAGCAAGGATTCGGCGGGTTCGGCAGGTTCGGGCGTAGCGAAGCGGTTGGACGGTGTCGGCGGTTCCGGGCAAATGAAGCGAATCGGGCGAATCGA
>NZ_MAOS01000037.1:0-84928 GCF_001721285.1 Pandoraea sp. ISTKB | reverse complement strand
TGGCGCGGCTGGCAGGATTCGAACCCACGACCCCTTGGTTCGTAGCCAAGTACTCTATCCAACTGAGCTACAGCCGCGCTGTGAGAACAGAATTATGTAAGAAACCAGTCTGCCACGCAAGTGTTTTTTGCAATTCTTTTGTCATATCCCCGATTTGCCCGCCGCATCCCGCATTCCATGCGGGATTAGCGCGGAATCGCCCTCAATGGCAAGCCTTTGCCGCTAGAACAATTACTCCACGCAAACCCGCATCAAATCAGGGCTTTCCATGTGCTCGCCCCGGAAACGGCACGGTATGCTACGGCTTTTTGCAACGCATCGAATGGCGCACCCGCTGCGCAGGCGAGACAGTATCGGGCAAGGAGACGCCCCGCTCGCACCCCCACACGACATGCGATGAAACGACGCATCGGTCCGCCCGTACTTTGCCTGGTACTTCCCCCGGCGGCCACGATGCGATAAAAACCAAATTCAAGGAGGCGCTCATGGAAAAAGTCTGGCTCAAGAGCTATCCGCCCGGCGTGCCGGCCGAGATCGACGTCAACACCTATCGTTCGCTGAACGACCTGTTCCTGCAAAGCTGCCAGAAGTTCGCGAATCGTCCGTCGTTCACCAATCTCGGTGTCACGCTGACGTTCGCCGACCTAGAACGCAAGTCGCGTGATTTCGCCGCCTATCTGCAAAGCCTGCCCGGCTTACAACGCGGTTCGCGTGTGGCCATCATGTCACCGAACCTCCTGCAATATCCGGTAGCTGTCTTCGGCATCCTGCGTGCGGGAATGGTCGTCGTAAACGTCAATCCGCTTTATACGGCGGGGGAACTCGAACATCAGCTCAAGGATGCGGACTGCGCTGCGATTCTCGTCATCGAGAACTTCGCCGCCACGCTGCAAAAGGCGCTGCCGAATACGCCGGTCAAGCACGTCATCACCACCGCCATCGGCGACCTCGTGCCGGCGCCCAAGCGCTGGATCGTGAACTACGTCGTGCGTCACGTGAAGAAGATGGTGCCCGAGTGGAACATTCCTCATGCCGTGCCGTTCCGCACCGCCATGGCGCAGGGGGCACGCGCCAAGTTGCAGGAAGCGCAGCTCGGTCATGACGACATCGCGTTCCTGCAATACACCGGCGGCACGACCGGTGTGGCCAAGGGCGCGATGCTCACGCATCACAACATGATCGCCAACATGCTGCAGGCACGCGCGTGGATCGGCTCCGGTCTGGAAGAAGGCAAGGAGATCATCGTCACCGCTCTGCCGCTGTATCACATCTTCTGTCTGACGGCGAACTGTCTGGTCTTCCTCCAGCTCGGTGCGCTCAATCTGCTCATCACCAACCCGCGCGATATGCCGGGCTTCGTGAAGGAACTGGGCAAGTGGAAATTCACGTTCATGACCGGCGTGAATACCCTCTTCAACGGCTTGCTCAATACGCCGGGCTTCGATCAGCTCGACTTCAGCGAACTGAAGTGCGCGCTTGGCGGCGGGGCCGCCGTGCAGCGCGCCGTCGCCGAGCGCTGGCAGAAGGTCACGGGGCATCCGCTGATCGAGGCTTATGGGCTCACCGAGACGTCGCCTGCCGTGTGTATCAACCCGCTCGGCAGCGAGTTCAACGGGTCGATCGGTCTGCCGATCTCGTCGACGGAAGTCAGCATTCGCAACGATGCCAACGAGGCGCTCGACTTCGGCCAGGAAGGCGAAATCTGCGTGCGTGGCCCGCAGGTCATGAAGGGCTACTGGAATCGCCCCGATGAGACCGCCAAGACCATTACCCCGGACGGCTGGCTGCGCACCGGCGACATCGGCACGATGGATGACAAGGGGTATGTCCGCATCACCGATCGCAAGAAGGACATGATCATCGTCTCGGGCTTCAACGTCTATCCGAACGAAGTCGAGAGCGTGCTGGCGATGTGCCCGGGCGTGCTGGAGTCGGCAGTGGTCGGTGTACCGAGCGAGCGCACCGGCGAAGCGGTCAAGGCCGTGATCGTCAAGAAGTCGGCGGATCTGAGCGAGAAGGCCATCATCGACTTCTGCCGTCAGCATCTGACGAACTACAAGGTGCCGCACGTCATCGAGTTCCGCACCGAATTGCCGAAGACGCCGGTCGGCAAGGTACTGCGTCGCGAACTGCGCTGACGATAGGCAGATAGGCGGGTCTCACGCGCGCTGAGACTTTTGCATCGATGCGTTGTTTTGTTTGTTTGCGTTGTTTCGTTATGCACAACGAATTAACGTCGCATCGATGCTGTGAGGCGGCATACATATCGGCCGGGGGCGGTTCATTCGCCCCCGGCCGATTTCTTTTACGTATCGAGAGACCTATCGAGAGGTCTCGTGTCCTTCCCCGCAGCCCAACCCCGCTCGTTTCGTAACTTTTGGTTACAGACGCGAAGCGTGAGGCTTGGGAAAATCTCGGGCACGTCAGTGCCCTCGCGCGCGCCGTTCAGCGTCCGACCTTCGTGACTTGCTTCAGAACGTGAGCAGCGGCTGCCATGCCGAATGTCGCTGTGACACACATGCTCGACCCGAAGCCGGCACAGTTAAGGCCCTGCGGCCCCACAGCAGCATCGGGCGATTCGTCCGGTGCGCACACGGCGTCCGGATACTGCAACGGCTCGTCAGAGTACACGGCGGGCACGTTGAACTTGGCTTTCGGGCCGCGGACAAAACCGTGTTGCTTGCGTAATTGCGCACGCACTTTCGCAAGCAGCGGGTCCTGAATCGTGCGGGCGAGATCGTCGATGCGGATTCGTGTCGGATCGATCTGACCGCCGGCGCCGCCCACGGTGATCAGACGCTGCTTATGCGCCACACACCACGCGATGAGCGCCGTCTTCACCCGCACGCTGTCGATGGCATCGATCACCCAATCGAAGCCACCGCCCAACATGGCGTCGAGATTTTCGAGTTCTACGAAGTCCTCGACGAGCGTAAGCTGGCAAGCAGGATTGATGGCCACGATGCGTTCGGCCATCGCGGCGACTTTCGGTTTTCCGTAGTTGCCATCGAGTGCATGCACCTGACGATTGGTATTGCTTTCGGCGACGTTATCGAGATCGATGAGCGTGAGTCGACCCACGGCGCTACGCGCCAGCGCTTCGGCCACCCACGAGCCGACACCGCCGATACCGATGACGGCCACGTGAGCGTCGCGCAGACGCGCAAGGCCGTCGTCACCGTACAAACGCGCGAGGCCGCCGAAACGGCGATTCGCGTCAAAATCCACCTCCGATGGCGTAGCAGGCACCGGAGCAACAACGATCGACGGGGTACTGTTCATGATGCGATGGGTAGCGTCCTTGAAATGGCTGGCGATCACGATGGTCGCCATCGTGCTGGCATTCGCGGCGTTCATCACGTGGTTTGACTGGAACTACGCCCGGCCCTTCATTAACCGGGAGGTGAGCACCGCGACCGGGCGCCCCTTCGAAATCCGGGGCGACCTCTCGCTGCACTGGCTGGCGCCGAACGCACAGGCCCCGGGTCTGGGGCGCTGGCTGCCGAGGCCTCGCCTGATCGCGAATGATATCGTGTTAGGCAACGTCGCGTGGAGTCAGGAGCCGAACATGATCTCGGTCGGCCGCCTCACGTTCTCGCTCGAATGGCTGCCGCTACTCGAAAAGCACGTGGTGCTGCCCGAAGTCGCGCTGTCCGCCCCGAAGGTCATCGTCGAACAACAGGCCGACGGTCAGAACAACTGGACCTTCGCGAAGGGCGACGGCAAGCCCTCGCCGTGGAAGCTCCGCATCGGCCGCCTGATTCTCGAAGACGGTGTGATACGCGCCAACCTCGTGCCGCAGCAGCTCGACCTGACGGCTAACATCGCCACCATCGACGGTCAGGCACCCTACGGCATCGGCGTCTCTCTGAAGGGCACCTTCCGAAAGGTCGCCGTCACCGGCAAGGCGCGCGGCGGGGATGTGCTTTCACTCGAAGACACCGGCGAGCCATATCCGCTCGACGCCAGCGTGCGCATCGGCCGCACCTTGATCGCCGCGAAAGGCACGTTCACGAATCCGGCCACGCTCTCGGCGCTCGACATGCATCTGAAGCTGGCGGGGCCGACGATGGCCGATCTGTATCCGATCACCGGCGTACTGTTGCCGGAAACGCCCTCCTACGAAACCAACGGCCATTTGCTGCACACGGCCGGCGTGTGGCGCTACGAGCGCTTCCAGGGCAAGGTCGGACAGAGCGATCTGTCCGGCACGCTCGTGTTCCGTCAGCGCGAGCCGCGCAACATCCTGCAAGGCGCGGTCGTCTCCAATCAGTTACGGCTGGTCGATCTCGGCCCGGCGATCGGCGGACAGAACCCGTCCGGCGGCAGCGATCTGTCGGGCAAGCCCAAAGCGCCGCCGTCCGACAAGGTGCTGCCGGTCGACCCGTTCAAGACCGATCGCTGGCGCGCCATCGATGCCGACGTGCAATTCACGGGCCGCAAGATCATCAAGGACAAGAGCCTGCCGATCGACAACCTCGTGACGCACCTTGTGCTGGACGACGGCGTGCTCTCGCTGCGTCCGCTGGAGTTCGGCGTGGCGGGCGGTCGCATCACGTCGACGCTCGTGCTCAACGGGCAGGCCGAACCGATGAAGGTGGACTCGCAGGTGTCGCTGCGGCATCTGAAGATGAAGCAGTTGTTGCCCGACGTCGACCTGATGAAGACGAGCGTGGGCGAAGTCAACGGCGACGCGGCCCTCACCGCGACCGGCAACTCCATTGCAGCGCTGGCCGGCTCGTCGAACGGCGAGATCAAGACGCTGATCGACCGTGGCTCGATGAGCAAGTTGTTGCTGCAATACATGGGGCTCAACGTGGGCAACATCGTGCTGACCAAGCTCTTCGGCGACAAGCAGATCGAGATGCGTTGCGCGGCGGCCGACTTCGCCGTGCGCGACGGTGTCATGGACGCCCGTACGTTCGTGATCGACACGGACGATACGAGCATTGGCGTCACCGGTCAGGTCGATCTCAAGCGCGAGCACTTCAATCTGACGATCCGTCCGGAACCGAAGCACTTCGGTCTGCTGTCGCTGCGCTCGCCGCTGTACGTGCGCGGCACGTTCAAGCATCCGGACGTCGGCGTCAATGTACCGACGCTCGTCGCGCGCGCAGGCGGCGCGATTGCGCTGGGCGTGCTCGCGCCGTACACGGCGCTGATCCCGTTGCTCGAACTCGGCCCCGGCAAGGACAGCCCGTGCGGCGAACTGCTCACCAAGCTGCAACATCCGCCCAGCCGCAATCCGGCAAACGTCAAAGCCGTGCCGGGTGCCGACGGCGCCGCCAAGGCCAACAAGACGAACAACAAGACGCGCACGAACCAACCGGCCACCGCCTCCGGTATCGACGCCGGACGCGACAAGCCTTGATCCGGCCCGCCCGCCGCTGCTCACGCGGACCTCGGATCGGGCGGCGGTGCCGCGATCGAGCCAGCGCGTCATCGGTGACATGCAATATGCCATCCGATGCGCGAAGCAATGCCCATGCCAACGGGATGGATTTGCCGCCGTCGTCGCGAACGATTTTCGGGACATCTGCGGCGACCCGGCTCAATTACTTCACTCATTAAATATCAAGCACATAGCGCGAGACGCCCATTCCACGGGGCATTCGGAGGGTTGATATTCAGGCGACGCGACAAATCGTCACGTGCACACATTTGCCGACTCTTCGCTATACTGTGTCGCAACCCCCAACCGCCATAGACCGGCTACGATCGTCGTGACACAGACGCTTTCTCTCGCGGACCTGCGCAAGAACTACGCCCTCAGTTCTCTCTCCGAGACCGATGTGGCGTCCAGCCCGTTCGACCAATTCCGACTCTGGTTTGAGCAAGCGCTCGCGGCCCAACTGGCCGAACCGAACGCCATGACGCTCGCCACCGTGACGCCGGATGGCCGCCCGGATGCGCGCATCGTGCTGATCAAGGGTGTCGACGAACGCGGCTTCACGTTCTTCACGAACTACGAGTCGCGCAAGGGGCAGGAATTGGCGGCGACGCCGTACGGCTGTCTGCTGTTTCACTGGATCGAGCTCGAGCGTCAGGTGCGCATCGAGGGACGTGTCGAGAAGGTGAGTGCAGAAGAAAGCGACGCGTACTATCACTCGCGCCCGGTGGGCTCCCGTCTGGGTGCCTGGGCCTCGGTGCAAAGCGCCGAAGTGGCCGACAGAACCATCATCGAGCAACGCGAAGCGGATTTCCGGCGCCAGTTCGGCGACGCCCCGCCGCGCCCGCCGCACTGGGGTGGTTACCGGGTCGTGCCGGAGACCATCGAGTTCTGGCAAGGCCGCGTATCGCGCCTGCACGATCGCATCAAATTTTTCCGGCTTGCCGATGGAACGTGGCGCGTGGCGCGCCTGTCTCCCTGAACGTTGTTGTGTCGGCTACGCCGACGCGGTACGCCTGCCCGCCCGTTTGACGAGGAGACGTCACCGTGCCGACGGTACGGATTGAAGTTTTTTTGGTGACACTTGGAGCACATCCATGTTGTGGGAGAAAAAACTCGAAAACTGGGTAAGCGGCGTCAAGACATCTTCGAATCTGCCCATCCGCCTCGCGCTTTGGAACGGACAGCAATACGATTTCGGTGCCTTCGACAATCCCAGCGTAACGTTGCGCATCAATGGCCCTGCGGCCATGACGCGTCTACTGAGTCCCAGCCTCGACAATCTCGGCGAGGCCTATGTGAAGGGTGAAATCGACGTCGAGGGCAGGCTGACCGACGTCATCGACATGAGCTATGCGCTCGCCGGTAGCAGTCTCACGACTATCGGCCCGCTGGAGCGTGCCGTACGTCACTTCAATCACAGCAAGAAGTCCGACAAACGCTCGATCGAGTTTCACTACGACGTGTCGAACGAGTTCTACCAGCTCTGGCTGGACAAGAACATGGTCTATTCGTGTGCCTACTTCGAAAATGGCGACGAAGATCTCGACACGGCGCAAGAGAAGAAGATCGATCACATCCTCACCAAGATCCAGCTTCAGCCGGGGCAGACACTGCTCGATATCGGCTGCGGATGGGGCGCGCTGGTGATTCGTGCGGCGCAGAAGTTCGGTGCGAAGTGTATCGGTGTGACGCTCTCGCAGAACCAGTTCGATCTGGCGACCGAACGCGTGAAGAAGCTCGGTCTGGAAGATCAGATCGAAATCCGCATTCAGGATTACCGCGACGTGGAAGGTCAGTTCGACCGCATCACGAGCGTGGGCATGTTCGAACACGTCGGGCGCAAGAATCTCAAAGACTACTTCGCGAAGATTTCGTCGTTGCTCAAAGACGACGGCGTCGCCATGAACCACGGCATCACGTCGACCGATCCGGATAGCGGCGAGACGGCGATGGGCGGCGGCGAATTCATCGACAAGTACGTCTTCCCGAACGGTGAACTGCCGCACATCAGCCTGGCGCTGGAAACGATGCAGCGTGGCGGGCTGGAGGCGAGCGACGTGGAAAGCCTGCGTCGTCACTATGCGCGTACACTCACGCTCTGGTCGGAACGCTTCGAAGCTAACGCCCCGCGCCTGCGTGAGCTGGCCGGCGAAGAGCGCTTCCGGGTCTGGCGTGTGTATCTTGCCGGTTGCGCGTATGCGTTCGAGCACGATCACGTGTCGATCTATCAAATCGTTTGCCGCAAGGCTGGGCAATCGGCCAGGAATCTGCCCTGGTCGCGCCGTTACATGTACGAAAACCGATGAGCCAGTTCGATCTGTTCGGCGCGCCGCCTGAGGATCTTTCGCCAGGCAAGCGCGCCGGGCAGGTCGACGACCATCGTGCGGCATCGCCCGATGCCGCCGACAGCACCGAATCCCCTCGCCGCCGTGGCGGCGTCGGTGCTGCCGACAGTCCCCCCGCCATGCACACACTGGGCGAGCACTTGCCCGGGAGCATCCGCCTCGGCACGTCCTCATGGTCGTTCCCCGGCTGGAAAGGCATTGTCTGGGACGATGATTACAGCGATACCAAACTCTCACGTCAGGGACTCACGGCGTACGCCCGTCACCCTGTGCTGCGTTGCGTCGGCATCGACCGGTCGTTCTACAAACCGATGTCGATCATGGAGTATCAGAAGTACGCCGAGCAGGTGCCGAAGGACTTCCGCTTTCTCGTCAAGGCGCCGAGCGTTGTCACGGATGCCGTCGTTCGGGGCGACAAGGGCGAAGGCCTGAGTGCCAATCCCTGCTTTCTCGACGCACGCATCGCCAACGAACAGTTCGTGGCGCCCTGCCTCGCCGGACTCGGCCCCAAGGCTGGCGTGCTGGTGTTTCAGGTGTCGCCGTTGCCGGTCGAACTCCTGCGCGACGTGCCCGCACTGATTCAACGCATCGAAGCGTTCTTCGCCGCCCTGCCACCGCTGCCCGAAGGCGAGATCACGCCTGACGGCACGCCGTCACCGGGGCCGTGTTACGCACTGGAGATTCGTGACGGCGCGTTGCTGACCCCACGCCTCATGCGCGCGCTGGGACAGCTAGGCGTGCGCTACTGCATCGGCCTGCACGCGCGCATGCCGCATGTTGAGCGTCAGGCCGCCGCCCTCGCCCTGCTCGACGAGATGAACGCCGGCCCGCTGGTGGTCCGGTGGAATCTGAACAGCGCACACAAGTACGAACAGGCGAAAGCGAAATACGCACCATTCGACAAGATCGTCGATCCCGATCCGACAACGCGCGACGTGCTGGCGGCACTCGCCACGCACTATGCGCTCGCGGGGCAGCCCGTCTATGTGATCGTCAACAACAAGGCGGAAGGTTCGTCTCCGCTGTCATGTCAGGCGCTGGCCGAGCGGATCTTCGAGATGTCGCAGGCATCGCGACCGTCCGAATCGTCCGAAGACGCGCCCGAAGCCTGACGTCACTCCCGACGCCGGAATCCCTCCCCAAAAACGACAATGGCCCGAGCCGGCAATCATGCCGGACTCAGGCCATCGCTCGCTAATGCGGCAAACAACGACGTAAAACTTAGGCGACGAGGTGCGGAATCGCGACGTCCGGGTTCACATCAGCCTCGTAATCGACGCCTTCGATCTCGAAACCGAACAGACGCAGGAATTCGTGCTTGTAGCCCGCGAAGTCCGTCAGTTCGTACAGGTTCTCGTTCGTCACCTTGTCCCACAGCGCCGACACTTCGCCCTGCACATCCGCTGCGAGTTCCTTCTGGTCAGTGCGCACACGGCCTTCTTCGTCGAGCAACGGCGATGCGCTGTACAGGCTGTCCTTGTACAGGCCATAGATCTGCTCGATGCAACCCTCGTGGGTGCCCTTGGCCTTCATGACCTTGAACAGCAGGGAGAGGTAGAGCGGCATCATCGGAATGGCCGAGCTGGCCTGCGTGACCAATGCCTTGAGCACGGCAACGCGTGCATCGCCACCGGTCGCGCCCAGCTTGGCGCGAATGCCCAGCACCTTCTCGTCCAGATCCTTCTTGGCCGCGCCAATGGAACCGTTCCAATAGATGTCGTGCGTGATCTTCTCGCCGAGATACGTGAACGCGGTCGTCTTGGCGCCCGGGGCGAGCACGCCGGCTTCAGCCAGCGCATCGATCCACATCTGCCAGTCTTCACCGCCCATGACGGCCACCGTGTTCTCGATTTCTTCCTGCGTGGCAGGCTCGAACACCGATTCCTTCACGACTTCCTTGTCCGTGTCAATGCCGCGCAGCGTCACCGACTTGCCAACCGGCTTGAGCACCGAGTTGAACACCTGACCGGTTTCCGGATGCGTGCGGCGCGGCGCAGCCAGGCTGTACACGACCAGATCGACCTGACCGAGATCGCTCTTGATCGTCTCGATGGTCTTGGCCTTGATTTCGCTGGAGAAAGCGTCGCCGTTGATGCTCTTCGCGTACAGACCCTTTTCCGTGGCGAACTTGTCGAAGGCGGCCGTGTTGTACCAGCCCGGCGTGGCCGGTTTAGTATCGGTACCCGGGCGCTCGAAGAACACGCCGAGCGTGGCGGCGTCGCTGCCGAAGGCGGACGTAATACGTGCAGCGAGACCGTAGCCGGTCGATGCACCGATCACGAGCACCTTCTTCGGGCCGTTCGCGATCGGGCCTTGCGCCTTCACGTATTCGATCTGTTGCTTGACGTTGGCTTCGCAGCCGACGGGATGGGTGGTGACGCAGATGAAGCCGCGCACGCGTGGCTTGATGATCATGGAAACCTCATTCACAAAATTCGGTGATGCCGGCTCACCCGGCAAACACCGCGCATTGTAAACGAGGTCGGGCCCGGCCCGGCATTTCACGGCCGTTTTGCCCTGCTAGCGGCCGATTTTGCGCCATCCGGCAATGCCGCGTCGGACATCGCCGGGCGGCATTCGGATTATTCCGGTGCTGCAACGACGGTGCGGTCGACGCGCTTGGGAAACTGAATCTGCCGGATGCGACGCACGAGCAATGCCGCAACGATCGCGGCAAGCCCGGTCAGCAGCACCCCGGCGTGAACGGCGCTCACAAGCGTCTGGCGTGCGGTTTCGACCAGCGGTGCGCCATCGATGCCCATCGCGCGCAAATCCGTGAGCAGGTCCGTGCGCAGCGCCGGGTCGATCAGGATGCGCGGATCGAGTGCGCGGGCTACCGCATGCGCCGCGAGTGTGCCGTCATAGGCCGACACCGCACCGGCAACACCTCGGGCGTACCAGTGATTGACCAGCGTGCCCACGATGGTGGTGCCCAGCATGCCGCCGACCATACGCGTCGATTGCAGCAATGCGGTGGTGATGCCGAAGCGCTCGCGTCCGGCGATTTCCTGCCCGAACACGTTCATGTTGTTCAGGATGAAACCGATGCCGATACCGGCGCAGGCCATGGCCATCGCGAGCAGCCCGTGCGGCGTGTCGCTATGCGACAGCCCGACGCCGGCCGAGGCGACCGCCAGCAGACAGAAACCGATCACCAGCATGTTCGTGGGACGCGCCAGACGCACGACAACGGGTGTGTTGATGAAGCTGCCCAGCGCGATACATGCAGCAATCGGCGTGGCAATCAGTCCGGCCGCCTGCGGGCTCAGACCGAAGCCGCCTTGCAGCAACAGCGGCGCGAAGAAGATCAGGGAGTACATCACGAAGCCGATCAGGACCGACAGCGTGAACAGCACCACGAGTTGCGGGTGACGGAACATGTCCAGCGGCACGATCGGATGCGTGGCGCTGCGCTCAGTGCGCAGCAATGCCCAGAAACCGACGGCGACCGCCACGATCAGCGCGAGATTGCCGAGCGACGCACCGTGCGACGGCACGTTCTCGATGAAGACCTGAAAACCGCCGAGCACGACGGCGATCCACAACGCGCCGCGCCAGTCGACGCGAACGTCGCCCTTGTGCGCGGGCGGGAATTTCGGCAAATAGCGCCAGACAAAATAGAGCGCCGCCAGACCGACCGGCAGATTGACGAAGAACGTCGAACGCCAGCCGAAGTGTTCCGAGAGCAGACCGCCCAACGACGGGCCGGCGGCGGTGCCGATACCGTACGCCGTCGTGATCACGACCTGCCAGCGCACGCGCGAGCGGGCATCCGGAAAAAGGTCGGGCACCGACGCGAAAGCCGTACCGACCATCATGCCCCCACCGATGCCTTGCAAACCTCGCGCGAAGACGAGGAACGGCATGTTGGGTGCCAGACCGCACAGCAGCGAGGCGAAAGTAAATGTCAGGACCGATGCGATCACGAAACGGCGACGGCCGAAGTAATCGCCAAGACGTCCGAACACCGGCACGGTCACGACGGAGGCCAGCAAATAAATGCTCGCGATCCAGGCGTAATACTCGAAACCTTTGAGTTCGGCGACGATGGAAGGCAGGGCGGTACTGACGACGGTCTGGTCGAGGGCGACCAGCATATTGACGAGCGCGATGCCGATCATGGCCATCAACGCATCGCGGAAAGGCAGGGGGCGCACGGCGGACTACCTGAAGACTTCATGAAGGAGAGCGGTCATTTTATGCGAAAAATAATGAATATATGAACGTTCATGCGTGGCGCGCATTTCCGGACCAAAGCGCCCGGAACCCCTTGCCAGGGGCCGATCCGCAACCTTTGATCGAGCAACGAATTTACCTACCATAAATCCTCAATGCCACCGATCAAATAATTCAACCAACGTTTTTCTGGCTCACCTTCCCTTTCCCAATCCCCAAACCAAGGCGTTGTCCGATACCGCTTTCGGACGCACCTCAACCCGATCCCCGGCCTGCCCGGGCATCATCTTTCCATCGCCATCGGTGTGGATCGATGCAAATTCGGCAATTCCTGGTGCATTCGCGAAAACCGCTCTCGAACAACGGCCGCACCATCGCTCGACGCTTCGGACAGCGTCGTCGTCACTTCTCTGGAGGCACGTCAATGAAACATCGCCCTGCGCGCGAGGAATACCGTCGCTGGCTGAACGCACAGAGCGGCACGCCCCCAGCGAACGGAAAGGTCACGGAAATCACGGGAATGGGTATCGAAACGGCCACTGCCGCGCTTCCCGAACTTCCGGCAACGCTGCCCTTCGCCGGGTATGTCGTCTGGTTCCACACGAGTCTGACGTTTCTCGACATCCGTTTCGATCACCACCGGTTCGCCATCGTCACCCAGCAGGTGGAAAACCCCTCGGAAGCGTTCTATTTCGACCATCTCGACGCCGCCTATGGACACGCAGCGGACGTGGGCGAGCCCTGCCTGATCCTGTTTGCCGAGACGGCAGGGGCACAGGTCAGCGTCGTCGGTTGAGCTGCGAACGGGTGACCGGTCGCACGCACGGCTTCAGGGCATGTGGCCGGACGATGCCGATCCCCGAAATAGCCTCGATGCCCCCCCCTTATCGCTTCATCGCCATTCCACTCTTTTCAAGGGAGCATGAACCATGCCGTTCCTCGCTTTGGCAATTCCGCAAGCACGGGCGAACGCCCCGTCGGTACCTATCGAGGCCGATGGCCAGCGACATGAGGTCGTCATCGATATGCAGGAAATCAGGAACCAACTGCCCGAGAGACCTCAGTTCGACCCCGCCGCCCCCATGCCGGTGTCGCCCTTCGCGTCGTTCCGTCCGACTTTCGAATGCCGACCGATTCCGGTCGGCGAATACTTCGCGCGCGCACTCGCGGAACTCGTCACGCCCCGGTCGGCCTGCGCGCTCAGCGCTTATGCGAGTAACGCCGAGCTACGTACCGCCCTCGCGGAAATTCTCCAGTTTCATCCCCACGGCAAAGCGCTTGCCGTGCCCTCGCATATCCTCGCGGCGGGCCTGCCGTCATTGTTGTGCGACGAACCCGAATATCTGCCCGGCACCCTCGCAGCCCTGAGCTACGACGTCGGGGCCAACAGTGTGCGCATCGGTCGTATGGAATTTCTGGGCGTCGATCATCCCGGAGAGGCGGAGTACCTGTTCGCGGGCGAAAGCGAACTGGCGTTCCTGCACGAAGGCAACCGTTACGCACCACGCATCCGGCAAGACCACGCGCCGATCCTCGCTTTCCATTACCGGGCCGCAGGCATGCCCGGCCATACCGCACTGCCGCCGATGGGGTACGTTGACGCAACGCGAGACCAGACACAGTTGTCGGACTTCACGGCGCAACTCGCGCGCTGTCGTCATCGCGACACTCACCACACATCGGGGCGCAATACACGCCACAGCGCTTCACGCCAGCCTGCGCTCTCGCCGCTCGATGCGATGCAGAATGGCCTCACGTGCTCGATTCTCTGACCTGAAGGAGCGCATCCATGCATGTACCATCGCAACCGCTGCCGGGTTACTGGCCGCAACTGTCGGACTGGCAAATTAAGACGGGGGAAGTACCCGCCACCTCTCGTCCTGCAACGACATTTACGAGCATCAGAAATCGTTTGCCCGAAGGACACACCATCCGAATGGATTCGTGGAAATCGAAAGCGCATGCGGCGCCGAAGGACAACGGTTGCCGGGCCGTACATGTGAATGAATACACACACAATGTGCTCACAGCGCTGGTCACGCCGCAGGAGGGGTGTCCGTCACGACGCTATACGCGCAATGCAGAACTGAGGAATTCGGTGGCCACCGCACTGGCACTTCACCCGCAAGGGGGCGATGCGTTGCTCGAAGCGAGACTCAAGGCGCTGGGACTGCCGTCATTGCTGCGCGACGAACCCCAATACTTGCCGGGGACACTCGCCGCCCTTCGCTACGACGTGGGATCGCGCATCGTGGCGATCGGCCGCAGCAAGCTGCCCGACCTCGCGGATCTCGATACGCCGGGTGATCTCGCACTGCACGCGGCCGGCGGACATGAACTGTCATATCTCGACGGCGAAAGCCCTCACGCCGCGCAAGTCGCTCACGATCACAAGCGGATTCTCGATTTCCACTACAGCGCGGCAGGCGTGTCGACGTGGCGGGCGATGCCCGATAGCGAGCGTCGTCAAGCGTCACCGGACGATCACCAGCGTCTCGATGAGCGCAGACGTCACCGCACCTTCAGTGCGAGCGTTACGTCCCGCCCGCCGGAAGCCGAAGCGCCACGTATCGGCACATTCATCGAGCATCTGGAACGCTGCCGGCAGCGGGACGAACCCTCACGGGTGCGAAGCAAGCCAAAGGGAAGAATTCCGATTTCGCACGACTCGGAGGCGCAACGAATGCGGCGTAAGGCGTCGAAGCCCACGCCGCCCCCCTACCCGCTTTCGCCGCACCACGATGCGCTCTACAACTGCACGCTGCTTTGACCAGCCCCCTGGGGAGGCCGGTCGATCGCGGTATGAAGTAACGTACGTCGATCAGAAACTCACGCCGCCGGCTTCAAGCGGCGGGCGAACTTCTCGCGGAATTTCTTGAGCTTCGGTGCGACGACGTAAGCGCAATAGCCCTGATCGGGATGTTGGCGGAAGTAGTTCTGGTGATAAGCCTCGGCCGGCCAGAACGTTTGCACGGGCACGACCTGCGTGACGATCGGATGCTGATACGTCATCTCGGCCATCAGTTCGGCGATGAGATGATCGGCAGCCGTCTTTTGCGCGTCGTTGTGATAGAAGATCGCCGAGCGGTACTGGGTGCCGATATCGTTGCCCTGACGATTGAGCGTGGTCGGATCGTGGATCTGGAAAAACACGATCAGAATTTCCTCGAACGTGACGACGTCCGGATCGTAGGTCACCTGTACCACTTCGGCGTGACCCGTATCACCTTCGCAAACCTGCTCGTAAGTGGGGTTGTCGACGTGCCCGCCTTCGTAGCCCGAGACGACGGACTTCACGCCGTCCAGTTGCTGATAGCAAGCTTCGAGGCACCAGAAACAACCACCAGCCAGCGTGGCGACTTCGGTACGGGTATCGCTCGGAGAGTTCGTCTGCTCTGTCATCTTGACCTCGCTTGTCGACTGCGTTCGTGCGTGCGCGTCGGTGAGCGGTTGTGCGCCCGGCCGTGTCGCACTGCACCAAACAAATAGGGCGGGCGATCGATGGTTCGATCGCCCGCCCTATTGTCGCGCAGAAGTCTCGCGAATGGCGCAAATAACCTTTCACGCCGCTCAACCGCCCGGTCACGCTACGGCGCTGTCGCCTTGTGTTCACCGCCCATACCGGCTTGCACCGTTGGATCAGACGTCAGCACAAGCGCCGACAGTCACGGCAAGTCAGCCCTGCAACTGCGTGATCAGCGGATGCAGCAGACGCGCGCCGACACGCGCGGTGAGGCCGTCGCGGTCGTACGTCGGGTTGTACTCGGCAATGTCCGCCACGCGCAGCTTGCCTGAACGGCGCACCACACCGATCAGCGCCTCGACGACTTCGAGCGCCACGCCGTGTGCCGCCGGCGCCGACACGCCCGGCGCCTTCTCGCCCGGCAGCACGTCCATGTCGATGGTCAGATAGACGTGGCTCACCTTCGCCAGCTTCTTCTCCAGACGCTCGCACATTTCCGGCAGACGGTGCGCGAGCATCGTGTCGTCGAGCCAGTAGTCGACGTTCAGCGACGCCGCACGCTCGAACAGCGCGTCGGTATTGCTGTAGCGGCTCACGCCGAGGCAAGCATACTGGAACGGTGCCTGACGCCCCGCGAGCAACTGCGAGATCTGCCAGAACGGCGTACCCGAGCTGGCGGTCGGCTGAGCGCGAAGATCGAAGTGTGCGTCGAAGTTGAGAATCAGGATCGGCTCGTCGCGCAGACGGTCGCCGTAATGCTCGGCCACCCCAAGGAACGTGCCGTAAGCGATTTCATGTCCGCCGCCCAGCACCACCGGACGCGCCCCCGCGGCCAGCACTTCGGCCACGCGATGCCCCAGCGCCGCTTGCGCCGCTTCGAGACGCTCGTCGGCACAGACGATGTTGCCGCCATCGAACACTGCCGGCGTGCCCTGCACAGGCAGACTCGCCAGTGCCCGACGCAGCATGTCCGGACCTGCTACGGCCCCCTGACGCCCATGATTGCGGCGCACGCCCTCATCGCTGCAGAAGCCCAGCACCACGGCGCCACCGGTAACTTCGGATGCGTCGCACGCGTCGTAGTCCCGCAGCACCTGATGCAGACGCAGCGTGTGACCGGTTTCCCCGGTATCCACACGGCCTTGCCAGACTGCTCGATCGATTGTCATACGTTTTCCTGCCTTGCCTTACCTGATCGTTGCCGAATTACCGTACTGCTCACATGACACACGTGGATCGCACGCTCCCGGCGTGCGCGTCTGTCACATATTCATCGCATCACGCCTGCTGCGCGAATTACGCCGAACGCGAAATCACGGCTTGCAGGAATTCGCGCGTACGTGCTTCGCGCGGTGCGGTGAAGATCTGCTCCGGCGAACCGGCTTCGATGATCCGGCCCTGATCCATCACCACCACCACATCGGCGACTTCACGGGCGAAACCCATTTCGTGCGTGACGACGAGCATGGTCATCCCGTCGTTCGCGAGTGCCTTCATCACTTGCAGCACTTCGCCGACGAGTTCCGGATCGAGTGCAGACGTCGGTTCGTCGAACAGCATGACCTGCGGCTGCATGGCGAGCGCGCGGGCAATCGCCACACGCTGCTTCTGACCGCCCGAGAGCGTGCCCGGGTAGACATCGGCCTTCGCGGCGAGTCCGACCTTGGCGAGCAGTTCGCGGGCCAGCTTATCGGCATCGGCACTCTTCAGGCCGCGCAGCTTCTTCGGCGCGAGCGTCACGTTATCGACCACGCTCAGATGCGGGAACAGGTTGAACGACTGGAACACCATGCCCACGTCCGTGCGCAATTGGTTCAGGGCGTTCTCGCCCATCATCTTGCCGTGATCGACGAGCTTCTTGCCGACGATCTCGATGGTGCCCTGCTCGGCCGTCTCCAGCCCGTTGCAGCAACGCAGGAACGTGCTCTTGCCCGAGCCGCTGGGGCCGATGACCACCACGACCTGACGCGCCTGAACTTCGAAATCGATGCCCTTCAGGACCTGATGGCTGCCGTAGGCCTTGCCCAGCCCTTCGATCTTCAGGATCGGGGCTTTGCCCGCTTGATTCACTTCGCTCATTGCACGGCACCTCCGGCACGCAGGGACTTCTCGGCGCGCTGCAGCAACAGCGTGGTGACACCGGTCAGAATCAGATAAACAAAAGCAATCGCCAGATACACTTCCAGCGAGCGATACGACACGCTGATGATCTTCTGGCCTTCGTGCATCACGTCGTGAATCGTCAGCAGCGACACGAGGGCGGAGTTCTTGATCAGCGCGATGAATTCATTGCCCAGCGGCGGAATCATGCGCACGACAGCCTGCGGCAGAATCACCGAGCGCATGGCCAGACCGTACGGCATGCCCAGCGAGCGGGCGGCTTCCATCTGGCCGCGCTCGATCGACTGGATCGCGCCGCGCACGATTTCCGAGACGTAAGCACCGCTGTAGATGCCCAGCCCCAGCACACCGCACACGAACGCGGGCAGCAGAATGTTGAACTGCGGCAGACCAAAGAACAGGATGAAGAGCTGCACCAGCAGCGGCGTGCCACGAATGAACGTGACGTATGCGGTACAGATGCCGTAGCGAATGCGGTTAGCGGGGTTGAGGCGGCCCATGCCGACCAGCAAGCCCAGCACACAGCCCAGGGCCAGGGCACAGGCAGTGACTTCGACGGTCACCAGCGCGCCACGCGCCAGGTCCGTCCAGTTTGCCCACACCGGCGAGAAATCGAGTTCCATGCGTACTCCGTCAGTTGCTCTACTGCGCTAATGCTTTATTGCTTGGGCGGGCGACGTCGCCCTGCGAAGGGTGACGGCCAGCCCGCCCGGGTAGTGCTCAGGGTGACGACGTGGGCGAGGTCGCCCCGGATCGGTGCGACGGTTCGCGCGTCGTCGTGCCCTGACGTCAGACCTTACTTCGACGAACCGAAGTACTTGGTGACCAGTGCGGCGTAAGTGCCGTCGGCACGCACCTTTTCCAGCGCCTTGTTCATTTCTTCGGTCAGCGCCTTGTCGTCCTTACGCAGGGCGAAGCCGTAGCGCTCGACGGTCAGCGTCTTGTCGAGCACCTTCACGGCCGGATTGGCCTTCGCGTACAGCAGCGCAGCCGGCTTGCCGGTCACGGCCGCATCGGCACGACCGATCTTCACGAGTTCGAACATCTGGTCGTTCTTCTCGACTTCCACGCGCGAGACCTTCGGGTAGTTTTCCGTCAGGAACTGCACCGACTTCGTACCGACCTGCACCGAGACCTTCTTGCCGTTCAGATCGGCCGGTTCCTTGATGCTGGTGTTGTCAGCCTTGACCATGATGGCCAGACCGCCGGTGTAGTACGGGTGCGTGAAGTTCACGGCCTTCAGGCGTTCGTCGGTGATGTAGATCGCCGAAGCGGCCACGTCGACACGCTTGGACAGCACGGCCGGGATCAGGCCCTTGAAATCGATATCCGTCCACTCGACTTTCTTGCCCATGGCCTTGCCGAGCGCTTCGATCATTTCCACGTCGAAGCCGGTACGCTTACCGTTTTCCACGTATTCGAACGGCGGGAAGGTCGCGTCGGTGGCAACACGCAGCACGTCGTCGGCAGCGAAAACTTTGGTCGAGCAGGTGACGGCCAGCGCCATCGTGAACAGGATGTGACGCAATTTCATCTGGTACTCCTTCGTGTAGTCTCGGTTCGGAAAAACCGGTTAAAAGTACTGCAATCGATTCGAAATACGCTCGGCTGCCGCCACCGTCAGGCGGATCAGCTCCTCGTGGCGCTGCGCCACACGCACGGCCGGCGCCATCAGGGTGATGGTGCCTTCCAGACGTTCCTTCGCGGCAAACACCGGGGCCGACACGCCCCACACGCCGAAGTCCACTTCGCTCTCCGACACGGCATACCGCTGCTTGCGAATCTCTTCGATCTGCGCAACGAGACGCTCTTGCGCAACCGGCTGACCCGCCAGTTGGCGGCCGATCAGGTTATCGCGGGTGGTTTGGGGCAGGAAGGAGAGCAAGGCCTTGGCCGACGCGCCGTGCACCAGCGGGTGCGCACGTCCCTTGGCGAACGAGCAACGCAGCGACTGCTCGCTCTCGTGCATGTCGAGGCAGACGACCTGACCGTTCGCGGCGACGAGCAGACCGACGGTCTCCCCGGTACGCTGCACGAGGGCGTCGATCTCTTCACGCGCCTGGGTGACTAGATGCGAGTTGTGGTCGAAACCCCACGCCAATTGCACGCCAACCGGACCAGGTTCATAGAGCGCCTCATGGGCATGCTCTTGCACCAGGCCCCACTTCTTGAGCGGCACGAGGTGGCGGTAAACCGTAGAGAGCGGCAGGCTCGTTTGCGCGGCGATCTCGCGTGCCGCGATCGGGCGTCCATGACGCGCCACAGTCACAAGGACTTGCAGTACGCGCTCGGAGACCGAATGAGCTTCGGTGGTGTCCATCGTCTTCAAAAACTAAAGAAAGCAAAAAAACCGGCAGGCTGTGCCGCCGATGACGACATGGGCGCTATCTTGCGATGCAATTCCCAAAGTAAAAAATGCGATTCTCAGCCGATGGTAACAAATTGGGCGATTACGCATAGGGACTTTCCCTTATGCATCGCGGAAGTCCAGCATAAAAAAACGCCGAGTCCCTTGTGTGACAAGGCGCTCGGCGTTTTTAAGCAAAAACTGAATAAAGATTCTGATTAGCGAATCCGGGTAGACATTTACGAATCCGGGCCGTCGGATAGCCACTCGATGAGAATCGGTTTTTGCACTTTCCCAAGGGCGCTCTTGGGCAGGTTGTCGAAAACGACCACGCGTCGCGGCAGTTTGAAGCGCGCAATGCGCGTGCCGAGGAAGTCGAGCACCGACGTCTGCGTTGCGGGCGAGTCCGCCGTCGGTACAACCACGGCAACGGGCACTTCGCCCCATCGCTCGTCCGGCACACCAACGACCGACGCCTCCATCACGCCCGGGCAGTCGACCAGCGCGTTCTCGATCTCCGCCGGGTAAATGTTCTCGCCGCCCGAGATGATCATGTCCTTGCTGCGGCCAACGACCTCGTAACAGCCGTCCTCGCGCAGTCGTGCGAGGTCGCCCGAGTGAAACCAGCCATCTGCGAACGAGACGTGACCGGGCGCGCGCCAGTACTCGCGCATGACGTTCGGCGCACGCACCAGAATCTCGCCGACGTGGCCGGGCAGCACGTCCTGCCCTGCCGCATCGACCAGACGCACTTCCACGCCCGGACACGCACGTCCCACCGCGCCGGGATGCGCCTTCGCTTCGCCGAAGCGCAGCGCAATCGACACCGGCCCGGTTTCCGTCGCGCCGTACACCTGCCCCAGCGGAATGCCGCGTGCGTGAAAGGCGTCGATGGCAGACATCGGTACGACACTCGATCCGGCCATTACACCGCGCAGCGACGAGACATCCGTCGTCGCCCACATCGGGTGCATCTGCACGGCGCGCATCGTGGCGGGCACCATCAGCGACAGCGTCGGGCGATGTCGCGCGACGTCTGCGAGCCACGCCGCCGGATCGAAGCGAGGGTGCAGCGTGACGCTGACGCCCCGCAACAGCGCCGGGAGCGTCTGAATGCACAGACCGCCGACGTGAAACATCGGCAGCGTCGAGAGCACATGATCGTCGGCGCGCATGTCGTGCGACCACCAGCTCGCCTCGGCATTGGCCAGCAAGCCCGCCTGCGTGTGCAGCGCGCCTTTGGGCTCCCCGGTCGTGCCAGAGGTGTAAGCGAGCAGCACGGGCGCGTCGGGCGAGACGTCGGGGTAATGGACCGGTTTGACGGAAGGCACCGCGATCAGGCCTTCGATCGGCGCGATGGCGGGCGGAGGCAAATCGGTGATGGCGTCCTGCTCCAGCGTGTCGCGAATCTGGCGCGCGGCGTCACGATGCACCGCATCGAACCACAGCACGCGCACGCCGGCATGGCGCACGATCGCAGCCAGTTCAGGCACGGCAAGACGGAAATTGAGCGGCAGGAAGATGGCACCGGCTCGCGCGCAGGCGAACAACAACGCCAGTTGCAGTTCGTCGTTCAGACCGAGGCACGCGACGCGATCACCGGGGGCGATGCGCCACGTCTCACGCAGATGACCGCCCACGCGTTCGATGCGCCGCCACAGCGCCGCGTAGTCCGTCGTCAGGGCCTGCTCTCCCACGCCGCACCGCAGCGCCAGCCGCTCGGGCGTGGCGCGCGCGTGACGGGCAAGCGCTTCTACAAAAGGCGTCAACTTGTTCTCCGTGACAAGAGAGACGGCAAGGCGCACGTCGCCTCGCCGTTTCGCTGAACCACTGACTTGCCGATTTTTTTGCGATCTGCCGTCGACATGCCGACGTGCCGACTTGCCAACGTATAACCTCGTCGAGCATTCACCGATGACGACGCGTTCGCCGCGATTACTCGTCGCGCTCGCCCGGCTCATAGAGCGCTTCGCGCCCGATACGGTCGAGGCACAGTTCCGCCGTCCACGGCAGCATCAGCGCACCGCAGCGCGAGTCACGATACATGCGCTCGAGCGGCAGCGTCTTGAGCATCGACTGTCCGCCGCATGTGCGAATCGCGAGGCGGCACAACTCGTTCGCATTCTCCATGATCGTGTACTGCGCCGCATAGGCACGCAGACGCGCTTCCTTGCCCGGATCGGCGCGACCGTCCTGCAACGCGCGCAGGAACAACGCGCGCGTCTGCTCCAGCATGATGTGCATTTGCGCGACGGCGATCTGCTTGGTCGGATACATGCGGCGCTTGACCGGCGCGCCCATGCCTTCGGCTTCGCCGCGCAGATAGCGCACGGTGAAGTCGTAGGCGGCCTGCGCGATCCCCATGTACGTCGGCGCGAGCGTCATGAACATGTGCGGCCAGCGGCTCGCTGCCTGATAGTAGACACCGCGCGGCATCAGTTGCAGTTCGTCGGCAACGAACACGTCCTTGAACAGCAGCGTACGCGAGACGGTGCCACGCATGCCGAGCGGGTCCCAGTCGCCGGTGACGGTCACGCCCGGGGCGTCGCCCGGCACGGCGATGTAGAACGTGTCTTTCATCGACAGTTCGGGCTTCTCCTCCGTGCAGAGCACGCCGTAGTAGTTGGCAGCGCCGGAGAGCGATGCGAAGATCTTGCGGCCATTGATGAGCCAGCCGCCATCGACCTTCGTCGCGGTGGTGCCGAACGGCGCCTTGCCGGCCGCGGCTGCGCTGCCTTCGGAGAAAGGCTGCGCGTAAATTGCGCCGTCCTGAATCACACGCTCGAAGTGATGCTTGCGATACCCCGCGTGCTCGGCGCGTTGCTCGGCGGTCATGTCGAGATCGTCGGCCAGAATGCCCGTCCACATCATCGAGCACGTATGCATGTTGAACGTGAGCGCCGTCGCGCCGCAATGGCGTCCCAACTCGGCGGACACCATCATGTACGTGGCGAAGTCGGCACCCAGACCGCCATCCGCTTCGGGAATGCACAGCTTGAGCAGGCCGGCCGCGCGCATGTCGTCGTAGTTCTCGAACGGGAATGACGCTTCGCGATCCCAGCGGGCGGCGCGCGGCGCGAGCGACTCGCGTCCCACCTGTTCTGCCAGCGCCAGCAGGCGCCGCTGCTTGTCCGTGAGCGGGTAGTGCTCGCCGAGGATCGAAGGGGGCTGATAGGCCACGGTAGTCTCCTGATAGGTTCTTGTGGTGCCTGATGTGGGTAGGCAGTGGCTAGAGCGCCGAGAGGAACGCTTGCACCTCGGCGTCGAATGCCACCGGATGCGTGAGATTCATGAGATGACCCGCGCCGGGCAGACAGACGTAACGTGCGTCGGGAATGGCCTCGGCCATACGCGCCATGACCTTCGGCGGCGCGTTGTTATCGTGCTCACCGGCAATGAGCAGCACCGGCACGGACAGACGCGTCAGCGCGGCACGCTGCTCGAAGCCGACGAGCGCCTGCAATGCCGCGCGGTAGGCGTCGGGCGTGAGTGCGCCCATCGCGTCGACGGCCAGCGCATGCGCTTGTTCACGGGTGACGTCGTCGGGCTCGCCCAGCATGCCCGGCACGATCGCCTGCGCCATCTCGCGCAGGGTCTTGCCCGCATCGAGCGGCGCGGTGCGTTGGCGCACGAATTCGCGCTGAAAGTCGCCGTCCGGCTTGCCGAACGCGGGCGATGTACCACACAGCACGAGGCCCGCGATATCGCGAGTGAAGGGCTCGCCGCGAGCCATCAATTCCTGAACGACCATGCCGCCCATGCTGTGGCCGACGAGCACGAACCGCGAAGCGCCGAGCGACGCCAGACGGTCGAGCAACGCGCGCAGGCTGTCGGCGAGCGCCGCCATCGTCGGCGCGGCGGGCATGGCGCTTTCGCCATACCCCGGCATGTCCCAGGCCACCACGCGATAGCCCGCCGCAACGAACGTCCCGAACTGAGCGGGCCAGACATCGCGATTGCCGCCGATACCGTGCAGCAGCACGAGCGTGAGCGGGCCCTCGCCCGCAACACGATAGGTTGGACAGACAGGACCGTCAGACTGAGTGGATGATGTGGGCGGAACGGGCGTCGTCATGCGAACTCGCCTTGCAGTTCACCGTCGCGCACGACGACGTCGCCATCGAGCGAGATCGTGCATTTGCGCAGCGGCAAATCGAAGTGGCCCAGCGTGTGGCGACCGGCGACTTCGTTGGCCCCCGTCGAATAGAGGAAGTTGCCCGCGAAGGCGCGCTGCTCCGTACCGTTGCAGTCGCGCTTGTCGTAGCAGGCGAGCGCATCCCAGCGCGCGCGCTGGTTCAGACCGAAGCCGACGTGCGAGACGGCGTACGCCTCGCGATCGCCCCAGGCGGCAAAGTAGTCGCGCATGAGATCGACGTCGACGCCCTCGCCGTCGATGGCGACGACGTAATCGTCCTCGACGGTGAGCGCGATGCGATCGCGCAAATACTGTTTGAAGGTGAGGTTGATGTCGCCCGGCGCGAGCACGAGCTGGCCGTTCACGCTGTGCGCGGCGGGGAACGCCAGCGCCAGTCCGCCGGGCCAGTGCGCGACCTGCCCGGGCTTGGCACACCAGCCCCACACGCCGCCCACGCGCGCGTCGCGAAGTCCGATGCGCAGATCGGTGCCGGCGGCAGACGTCACATGCATCTGTGCTGCACCGCGCAAACGCTTGATCGCAGCGCGCACCTTCGGCTCCAGCGCCGGGTCGGTCGCGCAGCGTTCCAGAATCTCGGGATGCTCGTTGGAGACCATCAGCACGCGCGCGCCGCCGCCCAGAATGTCGGGCAGTTCGGGGGCATGCAGCAAGCCTTCGACCGTGCAGTCGACAACGAGGGTCGCCGCCTTGAGGGCCGCCACGACGGGGGCGAGCTGGCCCAGCGCGTCGCTCGCACCGGTCGAGCGCACGGGCACCGGCGCTGACAGGCGCGGGCTGGGCACAACCAGCCGGAATGGCCTTGCGCCAAGCGACTCGGCGGCCAGTTGCGCTAATTCCACGTTGACAGGCCGGGATTGGGTTTCAGCTACAATCGCCACCACGTCACCGGGTCGTATGTCGCAGCGCCGCAAAGTCTCGGCAAATACGTCGATCCACTTATGCTCGATTCGCTCGATCAGCATATCGTCTCCTGAGCGCCTGACCTTCTCGCCCCGAAAGGGAGCCATGTTTGGCCATCACGCGTCTTGTCGATCTGTTGTTCGTGCCATAGTATATGAATATTCATACAAATCAACCCGATCAAATTTACCGGACGCAATGGACGGGAGTGCAGGGAAAGTGAACGTCAAACACGCCACAGCGCCGGACTTCGACAGCGCGGCTTTTCGCAGTGCGCTCGGTCAATTCGCCACCGGTGTCACCGTCATCACCACGCGGGCCGACGATGGCTCGCTCATCGGCATTACCGCCAGTTCGTTCAACTCGGTGTCGCTCACGCCGCCACTCATCTTGTGGAGCCTGGCCACGCGAGCCGGCAGCATGCCTGTCTTCCGTGAAAACTCGCACTATGCGGTGAATGTGCTCGCGGCCGATCAACTCGATCTGTGCAAGCGCTTCGCCACGATGAAGGGCGACCGGTTCGCGGGCGTGCCGTACACGCTGTCGGCGTCGGGTACGCCGGTGCTCGACGGCGCGCTCGCCTGGTTCGAGTGCCACAACCGCAGCCGGTACGACGAGGGCGACCACGTCATCTTCGTGGGCGAAGTCGAGCGTTGCGGCGTGCATGAGGAAGTGGCGGATCGCATGCCGCTGATCTTCCACGCTGGCGGCTTCCACAAGCCGCAGTCGCTGGGCTGAGGCGCGCGATGTCCGTGGCGGGAGCGCCGTTCGTCGACGACTATCTGGCGTATCTGCTCGCCCGCGCGAGCGCGCTCGTCTCGGACGAATTCCATCGTGAAGTCGCTGCCGCCGGTCTGGGCGTGCTGGAGTGGCGCGTGCTCGCTACGCTCTCCGACGCCCGGGCGCGTACCGTCAATCAACTCGCGGACATCGTGCTTGCCAAGCAACCCACGGTCACCAAGGTGATCGACCGGCTTGAGGCAGCGGGGTATGTCGTGCGGGGTGCGAGTGCCACCGACAAGCGTCAGTCGCTCGTGTCGCTGACCGAGGCGGGCGTCATTCACGTCACGCCACTGCTCGATAGCGCGCGTCGTCATGAAGCGCATGTGCTTGCGCGGTTTGGCGAGACGCAATCGGCGCAGTTGAAGGACTCGCTGCGCGAACTCATCCAGCAGATGACGCAGGGCCGGTAGTCGCGGGCGCGGTTTCCCGAGGCGCGCCTGCGCTATCCCGCACCCTGCCTGAGCGCCCTGCCCGAATTCTGTCGAACTCGCATCGAATTCGATCAATTTCGCGAAAATTAAAATAATCCACCGCGAAAACGGCAAAAATGTTTGCCGGGTTTCAATCTGACGTTTCACGCCCTTCGAATACGCAAGCACCTGCGGCGAGGAATTTCCTACACTATGTGGGACTTTTCCTTTCACAAAACGCTTGCGAATGAACGCTTCGAACGTTTCCAACGCCTCGGACAATACCGTCGCACACGCCCAGACTCGCGAGCGTCGCGTGTGGGATATCAGCGCGCCGCTCTCGGCCAGCACGCCGGTGTGGCCGGGCGACACCCCGTTCGCCGAGGAAGCCGTCTGGCAGATCGGTCCGGGCTGCCCGGTCAATGTGGGGCGCATCACGTTGTCGCCGCACACCGGTGCCCATGCCGACGCCCCGCGTCACTACGACGATGCCGGTGCGTTCATCGGTGAAGTCGATCTTCAGACGTATCTGGGGCCGTGCCGGGTGATTCACTGCATCGGCGCCTCGCCGGTCGTCACGCCCGAGATGGTCGAAGCGCACCTGAAGGATGTGCCGCCGCGCGTGCTGCTGCGCACCTATGCGCACGCCCCCGTCGCGCAGTGGGATAGCGCCTTCTGCGCGGTCGCGCCCGAGACCATCGACCTGCTTGCCTCGCACGGCGTGAAGCTCGTGGGCATCGATACGCCGTCGCTCGATCCGCAGGAGAGCAAGACGATGGACGCGCACCACCGCATTCGCGCGCATCGCATGGCGATTCTCGAAGGGCTGGTGCTCGACGCCATCGAGCCTGCCGATTACGAACTCATTGCCCTGCCGCTCAAGTTCATGCGACTCGACGCCAGCCCGGTTCGCGCCGTGCTGCGTTCGCTCTGAGCGTCATCGCACACCGTTTTTTTGCTTCGATTGCCTTTACAACATCCACCTCTACCAACGCAAACCATGACGTCTTCTCGCAACGATTGTCTGGCCCTCGACTCGGCCGATCCGCTCGCTCCGCTACGCGCTCAATTCGACTTGCCGCCGGGGGTCATTTATCTTGATGGCAACTCGCTGGGAGCGCGTCCGATCGCATCGGCCAAGCGTGCCCAGGAAGTGATTACCGCAGAGTGGGGCGTGGGTCTCATTCGCAGCTGGAACGAAGCCGACTGGTTCGCGCTGCCGCGCACGCTGGGTGATGCGCTGGCGCCGATCGTCGGCGCAGGCAAGGGGGAAGTCGTGGTGACGGACACCACGTCGAGCAACCTGTTCAAGGTGATGGCCGCAGCACTCGACGCACAACGTGCACGTGCGCCGCAGCGCAAGGTCGTCGTGTCGGAGCGCAGCAACTTCCCGACCGATCTGTACATCGTGCAGGGCCTGACGCGTTTGCTTGACGACGGCTACTCGCTGCGTCTGATCGACTCGCCGGACGAACTGCAAAGCGCGCTGGGCGACGACGTCGCCGTGGTCCTGCTCACGCACGTGAACTACCGCACCGGCGCGATGTACGACATGGCGGCACGTACGGCGCAGATTCATGCGTCCGGCGCGTTGGCGGTGTGGGATCTGTGTCACTCGGCAGGTGCCGTACCGGTCGACCTGAACGGCGCGAACGCGGACTACGCTGTGGGTTGCACGTACAAGTACCTGAACGGCGGCCCGGGCGCGCCTGCGTTCGTGTGGGTCAACAAGAAGCATCAGGACACGTTCTGGCAGCCGCTGTCGGGCTGGTGGGGCCACCGCACGCCGTTCGCGATGACGCCGGAATACACGCCTGACGACGGCATCGGGCGTTACCTGTGCGGCACGCAGCCGATCGTCTCGCTCTCGCTGGTGCAATGTGGTCTGGACATCTTTGCGCAGACGTCGATGCAGGCGTTGCGCAGCAAGTCGCTCGCGCTCACCGACCTGTTCATCAAGCTGGTGGAGGAGCGTTGCGCCGAATTCCCGTTGACGCTGGTCACGCCGCGCGACCATGCGGCACGTGGGTCGCAGGTGAGCTTCGAGCATCCGGAAGGGTTTGCCGTGATTCAGGCGTTGATTGCGCGTGGCGTGATCGGCGACTACCGCGAGCCGCGCATCATGCGTTTCGGCATGACGCCGCTGTACACGAGCTTTGCCGACGTCTGGGACTCGGTCGAAATTCTGCGCGACGTGCTGAGCACGGGCTCGTGGGACAAGCCCGAGTTTCATCGTCGCGGCACGGTGACCTGAGCGAGGAGCGGTCAGCATGAGTAAGACTTCCCCCACGTCTCACACGCCGGCAGGCGAAGGCGCCGCGCCGTCGCCGACTCAGGCATCGTCGGGTGGATGCCCGTTCGGGCATCGGAGCGACGAGACGGCAGGTGTACCGACGGCCGATGCTCCGGCATCGACGTCGGCGAACGCCAACGAGTGGCACGACGCCCAGCTCGATTTCTCGAAGAGCATGAGCTACGGCGACTACCTGTCGCTCGATCCGATTCTGAATGCGCAGCATCCGCGCTCGACCGATCACAACGAGATGCTGTTCATCATTCAGCATCAGACGAGCGAGTTGTGGATGAAGCTCGCGCTGTATGAGTTGCAGGCAGCGCGCACGGCGGTGCATAACGACGAACTGCCGCCGGCGTTCAAGATGCTCGCTCGCGTGTCGCGCATTCTCGAGCAACTGGTGCAGGCATGGAGCGTGCTCGCGACGATGACGCCGTCGGAGTACTCGTCGATGCGTCCGTCGCTGGGTAGCTCATCGGGCTTCCAGTCGTATCAGTACCGCATTCTGGAGTTCATGCTGGGCAACAAGAATGTGGCGATGCTCCAGCCGCACTCGCATCGTCCCGATCTGTTCCAGCAGGTCGAGGCGGCCCTCAAGGCGCCGTCGTTCTACGATGAAGTGGTGCGCTTGCTCGCGCGTCGCGGATTTGCGATTGCGCCGGAGCGGCTGGATCGCGACTGGACGAAGCCGACGCCGCACGACAAGACCGTCGAAGCGGCGTGGTTAGAGGTGTATCGCAATCCCTCGCAGCACTGGGAACTCTACGAGATGGCCGAAGAACTGGTCGATCTCGAAGACGCGTTCCGTCAATGGCGCTTCCGTCACGTGACAACCGTCGAGCGCATCATCGGCTTCAAGCAAGGGACTGGCGGCACCAACGGTGCGCCCTATCTGCGCAAGATGCTCGATGTCGTGCTGTTCCCTGAGTTGTGGCACGTGCGGACGTTGCTGTGATTTGAACCTTCGTATAGAGACGGCTCTCGCCCTCTCCTCTGCCCGGGGCTGCGGCGCTTGCCCGGCCCCTGACTCCGCTCCAATGCTTGTTAAGTCGCTACGTCAGGGGCCGGGCAATCACCGCCATCGAATGCCCTAGCGTTGCCGCCTGCATTGCGTTCGGTGTCATCGCATCGACGACGGTTGTGAATCGGGTTGGGGGTCGCCCGCAGTGCGACTTAAAACGGTGTCGGAGTGCTGCGGGCGACCCCCAAGCCGATTGACCACCGACCGCTTAAGCGTTTCCGCTGAGCCGAGCGGCCAACTGTTTCAACCGGGGTCCGATCTCTTCGCGAAAAACCGCATCGGGAATCGACGACGACGGCCCGCTGCAACTGATCGCGAGCCACCGGTTTTGCCGCACGTCGCGCAACGGCACCGCAACGGCATTCACTCCTTCATGCCAGTCGCGGAACGAGTAACAACACCCCTCCCGCTTGTACGATTCGATGCCCTTGCCGACCCCGGCCAGCAACGCCTCCCATCCCATATTGCGCAGTGCCGCCGGATTCGCGTCGTAGGCGTCATGCAAGTCGGAGAGCATCGTCTCGCGCTCAGTCGGCGTCATGGCCGCGAGGTAGACGCGCCCCATCGAACTTGTCAGCATCGACAGACGCGACCCCGCCGTCAAACCCAGCGTGAGATGCGCCGAGTCGCTGCGAATCGTCTCGAGATACATCATGTCGAGGCCTTCGCGACAACCAAGTGAAATCGAGCAACCCATTTCCTTGGCCAGCGCCCGCATGTGCGGACGCGCCAGCGTGAGCATGTCGGTACCGTTGAGGAATGCGTAACCGAGGGCCAGCACGCCTGCGTCCAGCGCGTATTTGCCCAGTTCGGCGTCGTAACGCAGATAGCCGAGTTCGGTCAGCGTGTACGCCAGGCGGCTGACGGTCGCCTTGGGCAAGCCCGTGCGGGCGGCAAAGTCGCGGTTGCCGAGCAACACGTCGTCGGGCCCGAAGGCCCGCAGCAGCTCCAGCCCCCGCGCGAGCGCCGTCACGAATTTGCGCTCGTCATGCGACGGCGGCACACCATGCGCCGGCGCACCGGCAAAGGCAGATAGGGACGTTTTGATCACAGCCATGGCGCACTCCGCTCCCAGTCATCACCAACAGCTTCGGCCAGTGCACGCACTGGCCGTTGCCGGGCAAAAAACTTTAGTGTTAAACTAACTTCGATTTCAGAACATTGTTCCGCATTGCGGAACTTCCGTCAAGTTGAATGGAGGAGAAGGGCCATGGCAGGCAATGCACAGTTTCATTGGGAAGATCCGCTGTTGCTCGACGCGCAGCTCACCACCGACGAGCGTATGATCCGCGATGCTGCGGCAGCCTATGCGAATGACAAGCTCGCGCCGCGCGTGCTCGAAGCGTTTCGTCATGAGCGCACCGACGCTGCGATCTTCCGCGAGATGGGCGAAATCGGTCTGCTCGGCCCGACGATTCCGGAACAATACGGCGGCCCCGGTCTGAACTATGTGGCTTACGGTCTGATCGCGCGTGAAGTGGAGCGCGTGGACTCGGGCTATCGCTCGATGATGTCGGTGCAGTCGTCGCTGGTGATGGTGCCCATCTACGAATTCGGCAGCGAAGCGCAAAAGCAGAAGTATTTGCCGAAGCTCGCGAGCGGTGAGTGGATCGGCTGCTTCGGCCTGACCGAACCGAACCACGGCTCGGATCCGGCTGGTATGACCACGCGTGCCAAGAAGGTCGCTGGCGGCTACGAGCTGAGCGGCGGCAAGATGTGGATCACGAACTCGCCGATCGCCGACGTCTTCGTCGTGTGGGGCAAGCTCGCCGACGAGAACGGCGAGGAGAAGATCCGCGGCTTCATTCTCGAGAAGGGCTGGAAGGGTCTGTCGGCACCGGCGATTCACGGCAAGGTCGGCCTGCGGGCATCGATCACCGGCGAGATCGTGATGGATCAGGTCTTCGTGCCGGAAGAGAATCTGATGCCGGGCGTCTCCGGTCTGAAAGGTCCGTTCACGTGCCTGAACTCGGCGCGCTACGGTATCGCATGGGGCGCACTGGGTGCCGCCGAATTCTGCTGGCACATGGCGCGTCAATATGTGCTCGACCGCCAGCAGTTCGGTCGCCCGCTCGCCGCCAATCAGTTGATTCAGAAGAAGCTGGCCGACATGCAGACGGAAATCACGCTGGGCCTGCAAGGTTGCCTGCGTCTGGGCCGCATGAAGGACGAAGGCACGGCCGCCGTCGAAATTACGTCGATCATGAAGCGTAACTCGTGCGGCAAGGCACTCGATGTCGCCCGCCTCGCCCGCGACATGCTGGGCGGCAACGGTATCTCGGACGAATTCGGTATCGCCCGCCATCTCGTGAACCTCGAAGTGGTCAACACGTACGAAGGCACGCAGGACATTCACGCGCTGATTCTCGGCCGTGCGCAGACGGGCATTCAGGCGTTCTTCTGATCGCGCCGCCCTGCCGGTCGATCGGTCGCAGTCGCAACGATCCGACCGGGGAGTGATGATCTCGATGCGTTGAACGGGGCAGACGGCACGAGCAAGGGGTGGGCTTCCGAGTCCTCCCCGGCGGGTGCCGGAGACATCCGGTTCGGTGCATCGCCAGAGTTGTCTGGTACGCGCCGTTCTCGCGCCGCATGCCGCGGGCCGTCAATCCCACGAGTGACGGCGCGTACCAAACAAAAATGCCAGCTCATCGAGCTGGCATTTTTTTCGACCGGGATACCGGTGCGTAACGTCGTGAACGTCGAGAGCGTTACGTACCGGATCCCCGGCGTACTTACGTATGTCTTGCGACCGGCTGGCTTACTTGTTCGGTTGCGGCGTCAGACGCAGGTACGGACGTACAGCCTTGTAGCCCTTCGGGAATTTCTCCTTGAGCACGGCTTCGTCCTTGAGCGACGGCACGATCACCACGTCTTCGCCATCTTTCCAGTTACCCGGCGTTGCAACCGAGTAGTTGTCGGTCAGTTGCAGCGAATCGATGACACGCAGGATTTCGTCGAAGTTACGGCCCGTGCTTGCCGGGTACGTAATGGTCAGACGCACTTTCTTCTTCGGGTCGATCACGAACAGGGAACGCACCGTCACGGTTTCGCTGGCGTTCGGGTGAATCATGTCGTACAGCTGCGAGACCTTGCGATCCTTATCGGCCAGGATCGGGAAGTTGACCGTGGTGTTCTGCGTCTCGTTGATGTCGCTGATCCAGCCCTTGTGCGATTCGGCATCGTCCACCGACAGCGCGATGGCCTTCACGTTGCGTTTTTCGAACTCACCCTTGAGCTTTGCGGTCAGACCGAGTTCGGTCGTGCACACCGGCGTGTAGTCGGCCGGGTGCGAGAAAAGGACACCCCAGCCATCGCCAAGGAACTCGTGAAACTTGATCGTACCGATCGACGAATCCTGCTCGAAGTCGGGAGCGATATCACCCAAACGCAATGTCATTGACGGTCTCCTTGAGAACCTTTCACTCAGTGGGAACAAGACTAAAGGATGCTAAGCTTAGTCAGAACGAATAAAAAATTTGTTCCAAATAACGATTCGAAATATACCGCAGACAGGGTGTTGTTTTCTGGCAACGACGCATTGAAAGCGGTACGATAAGCCCCATATCCCCCGTACCCGCAGCATCTCTCTTACGCATTCTCCTCCCAGAATTGCGTAATGACTATGTCGCAAGTGCCCACCAACAAGGAGAAGTTCATGACCGATATCAAATCCGTACTGGCCGACGCAGAAGATCTGCTCAAGCAAGCTGCCAACACGACCGGTGAGCGCGCTTCCGAACTGAGCGACCGCGCCCTGACGCTGCTCAAGCAAGCCAAGGAAAAAGCCTCGGACGTTCAGGTCGTCGTCGTGGAGAAGAGCAAGCAAGCCGCGCGGGCAACCGACGACTACGTGCACGATCATCCGTGGCAAGCCGTTGGCATCGCGGCCGGTATCGGCGTGGTGATCGGTCTGCTGCTCAACCGCAAGTAAGCTTCGCCGACGCAAGTCACTCTCTCGTCTACTCTGCCGAGGCGGAGCCTGCCTGACCGGTGCGACGGGTCGGGTGGGCCGCCCAGACCAGCCCATGACCGACAATGATCGCACGACCCCGCCGCGGCCTTCGCTGCGGCGCCTCGCCGGTGCGTTGCTCGAGATCGTACAGTCGCGCATCGAACTCATCGGTATCGAACTGACCGAAGAAAAGGAACGCCTGATGGGCGTGGCTTTCCTCGGTCTCGCCGCGATGCTCTTCGGCGTTCTCGCCCTCGTGTCGCTGACCGCGCTGGTGATCGTCATCTTCTGGGACACCTATCGCCTCCAGGCCATGACCGGCATCTTCATCGTGTATCTCCTGCTCGCTGGCTGGTGCGCCACGCGTGCGCGCAACATCCTGCGCGATGCCCCGATGCCGTTCGAAGCCACACTGGCCGAATTCGAAAAGGACCGCGACGCGCTGCGTCCGGACTGAAGGAGATCTGCCCGTGCCGTTGGAACATCCACAACGTTCACGCCGCCCGCGACAATCGCGACGCTCGCGTCATGACCTGCTTGCCATTCGCAAGGAGCTCGTGCTCACGCGCATCGCGGTCGAGCGCGCCGAGCTGATACAGGCCTCGCACGTCACGCGCGAACGCCTGCGCAACTTCCGCTGGGTTCGCTATCTGCTGCCCGGCGGCCTCGCGAACTTCTCCGGTCTCGGCGGTCTCGCCAATTCCGGCCTCAAGCTCGGTGGCCTGCTCGAACGCTACCCGCTCGTCAGTTCGGTCGCCTCGATTGCCTTGACGGGGCTTTCGCATACGCCCGTCGGTCGCATTGCCCGACGCGGCCTCAAGTGGGGCACGCTCGGCGTGCTCGCCTGGCAAGGCGTCAAGCTCTGGCACGAATCGACGAAATCGTCCGCGTCGCAAGCCAAGGTACCGGAAGGTGCCGCAACGGCGAACGACGGTGCGACAACCGCATCGTCAGTAGCCAATGCCAAAGGCAGCGATCGCGGTACGCCGCCGTTGATGTAATCGTATGACGTCACGCTCGCCGGGCCATCGTGCCCGTCGAGCGGACATCGATGATGCAAGTCCGGTTAAGCCCGTTTCGACAAAGAAACATCTCGCGCCCCACTTGAGTCACTCCCCCCGTATCGCCGCTTCCCTCTCTCGACTTCCTTCGATACTGACTCGACGAAGAAACCTCCCGTGCTTCGCTTAGGTCGCGAGCCCGTGTCACCGCCTCCCTCTTTCGATTTCCGTCGAGACTGACTTCTACCAACTATGCGTCGCAACGTTTTGCATAGCGCGCGCGTCCATACGCGTTGATGGTGATGCAGATACGTCGGTCGTGCCCGCTGATTCGCACCGTGCCCGACAGCCGTTTGCGCACTTCGGTCCCCACGAAGCCGCTCTCCGAAAGCGCAAGCCCCTCCGTGTAGTACAGCCCCCATCTCACGTCGATCGACACGCCTTGCGGAAGCGGCGCGTAACGACTTAGCAACGGCTCGCCGTCATCGAAGCGATGATTTCGATTCTCGTCGACGAACGTGATCCATCCGCCGCTCAGACTCGCGCCGTCGTGTGGCGCAAAGGCGATCTGGCGATGTCGTCCCATCGCTTCCCCTCGCGCGGTCTGCATCGCTGCCATAAAGGCACGTGCCGTGATGTCCACGCCGACACGACGCCGCACCGCTTCGATCGAGGGCGCAACCGCCAATAGCGCGACGGCCATGATCGCCATCGCCACGAGACACTCGATCAATGTCACGCCGCGCATCGTTCGTGCGCTACACATCGCAATGCTCACGTCGACGCCCCGGCACGGCTTTCACAGCCGAACTGTCGTGCCATGCCGCCACCTCGCGCCAGTTCAGCAAACGCGACGCGTAGGACCTGGCCGCTGCGCTGGCTTCATCCCGACGCACCGACTGCGCTTTCACCTCGTAGATCGCTTGCAGAAAGACCCGCGTACCCGGCAACTTGGCGCACCCCATCGCACTGATCCGATAGCGACGTATCGGTGACTCCCTCGCCACCTTTGCCAACCCGGCATCGGGATACCCGCCGGTAAAGGCAATTCGCTCGATGAAGTAACGCGCATTGTCCATCCGCACGACGTCACGGCCATTCCAGTCGACCTTTCCCCATCCGGCCGCACGGTTCGGCTCTCGGTAGTCAGTGATATAACTCGCGGCGATGACGTCGCCCGGTCCGGCATCCCATTCGCTCAGCGCCGCAATCTCGGACGCTTGCGCGCCATGCACCAAACGCTCTCGTGCCACCACTAGCGCGTTGTCCGCCGCAGCAAACGCCACCATGCGGTCATTCGTGTACGCAACGAAGCGAGTCGCCATCTCGCGATGCTGCATGCCCGACGCCGCAAGCGCCATGAGTGCCGCCAGCCACATCACCATGAAGACGCCAACCACGTCGCCTCCTCTCCCACACCGCCGTCGTTTCGCCGATAAGCCACCGCATTGAAAACGTGCAAGTGGACATTGCCCGCATTGGAGAGCCACTTGTATTCGCGGCCTCCCGTGTCATCGTCGAAGACTTCGACCGAGCGCCCGACACGTTGCTTGCCACCCGCGCGTGGCGCACCGCGCAGCACCAGCGAAAATGCCACGGCGCTCACGTTCTCCCAGCCACCGGCACCCATCGGCGGGTTCGGGGGTTTGCGGCGCGCGCTCTTGACCGGCGACATCCAGCGCAGCGGCCCGGTCCCACCTGCCCGGACGCCCAACCGGATATACATTGCTTCCACACCGATGACCAACGCCTGCGCTTTACGCAGATCCGTAAAGCGCCCCGCGCGCTCGCCATAGCGGCAGAACAGCGAGGGAATCCCATCCTCTCCCTTGTCGACGTAGAAGATGCTGACGTTACGGTTGTCGCCGTTACTACGCGCCCTGACGTTCAGGCCTGCGCAATTCTGCACCGCGCCGCTGCCATTGTCGCTGTCGTCGCCAAATCCCGCGCCGTGAAATTGCACCTCGAGAATCGAGCTTCCCTGCCAGCCGCGCCTCGGGCACGTATCCACCGTGCTCGCACACTCGGCGCTCGCGCGCAATGACGTCCAGTCGCGTTTGCCTGCGTCGCCTAGCGGACGGATCTGGCCCTCGGTAGGATCCCAGTTTCGGTAACCTGCCATGGCGACCGCGCGTGAGAGTTGCGTCAATGCAAAGCTGGCCCGCTCATTCACGTCGTATCGTTCGGCCTGCACGCGCCACAGCCGGATACCCGCGAGATAGATCGCCGTGGCTGCCATCACGATCAATATCCCCAAAGGCATGGCGATCACCCATTCGAGCAGCGTGAAGCCACGAGCATGACGCTTTCGCCCCATCAGTGGAAATCGGCGATGCTGCGTCGTCATGAATGACGTCCACCATCGGTGCCCGATGGCGGCATTGCCATCGCGACCACCTTGGGCGATGTGACAAGCGCCTGAGACGACATTCCACCAGCCGCCTGCCAGTGCGCAAACCCCTGCGCGCCAGCCATGAGTACGGTCAGCGTGAACATCACATCGAGTAGCGCTGCGCCGCGCACAGCACGTCGACGGCGAGTCGGCTGCGCACGATGCAAGGCGCGCGAGGCGTTCTCGGAAGCCGCTAGCGCACGTGATCGTTCGCCTCGCTTCACCCGCAATCGCAACCGCTTGCGCGCCTCGCCCTGCGCAGGCCCTCCCGCTTGCCGCTGCGGTAGCTCACGCACACGCGCTATCCGCCGATCGATTCTTGCGTCGCGCGACGTGTGTTGCCCGGTCATAAGCATCATGTAGTGACGATCCTGCTGCATGGTGCGACTCCTCATCTCGTTGATCGTTGACGACGCCTCCATCGTCGCGCACCCATGCCACCGAGCCAATCGGACACCACCGCAAAACCCACCCCGTTATGGGCCACCGCATTCTTCAGACACAACGTGACCGGGTGGCGCCAACGCCTATTCACGCGCCCATAAAAAAACGGCGACCGAAGTCGCCGTTTCTGGCATGTCGCACGAGTGCACTGAATGCGCGACATTGCGGCAATACCGCTACGTCACGCAACGCGCGAAGCACGCCACGTGACGCGTCGCCATCATCCCTTGAGGGATTCGATGAGTTCGACGTAAGCCTGCTGCACTTCGTCTTTCGACTTGCCCTTGAGCATTTCCCAGGCGTCGAATTTGGCGCGTGCAACGAAATCCATCGCACCAGGGCGGGAGCCGGTCACGTCGCCTTCCGTGCCTTGCTTGAACAGCGCATAGATGCGCAGCAGCGTGAGATTGTCGGGGCGTTCGGGCAGCGTCTTGGATTGGGCTACCGCTTCGTCGAAGCGGGCTTGAAGATCGCTCATGGTGTCTCTCCCTGAAAAACAGTCAGCTTATAAGTGTCCCGCGTGACGAACGGCGATGCCCGGCAAGGCACATGCGCACATTCCTCCACGCTCGGGGTGTTGCGAATACAACGCGATCAAGGATAGCGACGATGGCCTACGCAAGGTAGGGGCCAGCGTAGAAGCCCGCGTCTAAACCTCTCGGGAACTGAATCGATTTTTCAAGGAATCTCGGCACGTGCGTAGCGTGTGGGTCGTGTGTGCGTAGCGCGATCGTGTGCAGGCCTTCGCCCACACGACGCACCAATGCAAAACGCCCGGCATTGCCGGGCGTTTCGATTCACAAGCTTTCCATCGCAGCGAGACATTCGGTCCTGCCAGACTCATCGAACCCATCAGATGAATCCGAGCAGCCTCACGTCTCGCCGTGTCACCGAGTCGTTACGATGCCGATGGCGCTGACGCAGCACCCGCATTCGCCGGCACACTGCGCTCTTCCCAACCGCCGCCAAGCGCCTTGTACAGCGTGACGAGGTTGGTCCAACGCGCCAGACGCGTTGCAATCAGCGTCTGTTGCGAGGAGTACAGCGAACGTTGTGCGACCAACGCGTTCAGGTAGCTGTCCACGCCGTTGCGGTAGCGCAAGTCCGAGAGCTTGTAGCTCTCGTCGCTCGCCTTCACGAGCGATTCCTGCGCGGCGATCTGATCGTCGAGCGTGCCGCGTGCGGCCAGCCCGTCGGACACTTCGCGGAACGCCGTCTGAATCGCCTTCTCGTAGTTGGCGACTTCGATGCGCTTCTGCACCTTGGCCAAATCGAGGTTGGCGATGTTCTGCCCGCCCGCGAAGATCGGCAGCGTGATGGTCGGTGCGAACGACCAGGCACCCTGCCCGCCCTTGAACAGGTTGCTCAGCGACGCGCTCGCCGTGCCCGCATTCGCCGTCAGCGAAATCGACGGGAAGAACGCGGCACGCGCAGCACCGATGTTGGCGTTGGCGCCCTTGAGCGTGTGCTCGGCGGCGGTCACGTCCGGACGACGCAGCAGCAGATCCGACGGCAACCCGGCCGGCAGATCGGCCAGCAGGCCCTGCCCGTCGAGCGGACGTGCCGGCGGCAGATCGGCCGGCAACGGCTGGCCGATGAGCAGCGCCAGCGCGTTTTCGTCCTGCGCCACCTGACGCGTGTACTGCGCGAAGTTCGCCCGCGCCGTATCGACCGGCGTTTGCGCCTGACGCAGATCCAGCCCGGAGGCCGTACCCACGTCGAAGCTGCGCTTGGTCAGGTCGTAGGACGATTGCTGACTCTTGAGCGTGTCGGACGTCAGCTTGAGCAGTTCCTGATCGGCCAGCCACGTGAGATATGCCGTCGCCACTTCCGAGACGAGCGTGATGTGCGCTGCCTTGGCCGTGTCCTCGCTCGCCAGATACGTCTCCAACGCCTGATCCTTCAGGCTCTGGATACGACCGAACAGATCGAGTTCGTACGACGTGAAGCCCACGCCGACCTGATAGCTGCGGCTGATGCCGGCACGTCCCGACGACGACAGATCCGCCGGCGAGCGCTGAACCGACGCCTGACCTGCTGCCCCCACCGAGGGCAGCAGCGCCGAGCGCTGGATCTGGTACTGCGCACGTGCGGCTTCGACGTTGAGCATCGAGACACGCAGATCGCGGTTGTTCTCCAGCGCGATCTCGATCAGCTTTTGCAGACGCGGATCGGCGAAGAACTCACGCCAGCCCAGCTCGGCGGCCACGACATTGCTGTCGGTGGCGCCGTTCTGGTTCGCCGCTGCGGGCGTCTTGTAAGCCGGGCCCGTGGGGAACGACGTGGCAACCGGCGCCTCGGGCCGCTCATAGTGCGGCGCGAGGGTACAGCCTGCCAGGAACGCTGCCGCCAAGGCAATCGGCAATGCTTTGTGCTTCATAGGTCAGTTTCCTTCCTTGGCGGGGCCGTCGGTTGCGTCCGGTTTTTCATGACGTGCTTCCGGATGCTCCACCGTATCCAGATCCTCGTGTGCGAAGCGCTTGCGCACCAGCACGAAGAAGACCGGCACGTAGTAGATCGCGAGGAACGTGGCGGCCAACATACCGCCGATCACGCCCGTACCGATCGCGTGCTGCGAAGCCGAACCGGCGCCGTTCGAGATCGCCAGCGGCAGCACCCCGAGAATGAACGCCATCGACGTCATCAGAATCGGGCGCAGACGCAGTCGCACCGCTTCCATCGTCGCTTCCATCAGTGTGCGGCCCTGCTCTTGCAGATCCTTGGCGAATTCCACGATCAGAATCGCGTTCTTCGCCGACAGACCCACCGTCGTCAACAGCCCCACCTGGAAGTACACGTCGTTCGACAACCCGCGCAGCGTTGCGGCCAGCAGTGCACCCAGCACACCCAGCGGCACCACCAGAATCACCGAGAACGGGATCGACCAGCTTTCGTACAACGCGGCCAGACACAGGAACACGATCAGGATGGAGATCGCGTACAGCGCCGGTGCCTGCTGACCCGAGATGCGCTCTTCGAACGACAGACCCGTCCACTCCAGACCGATGCCCGGCGGGAGTTGCTTCGCGATCTCTTCGACAGCCTTCATCGCGTCGCCCGACGACTTGCCCGGTGCCGGCATACCCTGAATTTCCACGGCAGGCACACCGTTGTAACGCTCCAGACGCGGCGAGCCGTAAGTCCACTTGCCGGTGGCGAAGGCCGAGAACGGCACCATCGTCCCGCTGGCGTTACGCACGTACAGCTTGTTGATGTCCTGCGGCAGCATCCGGTCCTTCGGTTCCGCCATCACGTACACCTTCTTCACACGACCGCGGTCGATGAAGTCGTTCACGTACGACGAACCCCACGAGGCCGACAGCGTCTGGTACACGTCGGAGATCGACAGGCCCAGTGCCGAAGCCTTTTCTTCGTCGACATCGACCTTGTACTGCGGCGTGTCGTCCAGACCGTTCGGACGCATGTTCGCCAGGTTCGGGTTCTTCGCCGCCATGCCAAGCATCTGATTCCGAGCCGCCATGAGCGCGTCGTGGCCGAGGCCTGCGCGATCCTGCAACTCGAAGTCGATACCGCCCGCGTTACCGAGTTCCGGCACCGACGGCGGATTGATGGCGAAGATCATGGCGTCCTTCACGCTGGCGAAAGCCTGATACGAGCGCGCAATCACCGCCTGCACCTTGAGGTCGGACGCCTGACGGTCTTCCCACGGCTTCATCATCGTGAACGCCAGACCCACGTTCTGACCGCGGCCGTTAAAGCCAAAGCCCGTCACCGTGAAGATCGAACGAACCGAATCCTTTTCCTTCTCGAGGTAGTGCTTCTCGACCTGCTTCATGACGTCGAGCGTACGTTCCTGCGTCGCGCCCGGCGGCAATTGCACGAGGTTGAAGAAGTAACCCTGGTCTTCGTCCGGCAAGAACGCCGTCGGCATACGCACGAACAGGAAGCCCACCGCCGCCACGATCACGACGTAGACGATCATGAGCGGCGCGGTGCGCTTGAGCAAACGCTCCACCTGACCCTGATACGCTTTCGAGCCGCTGTCGAACTTGCGGTTGAACCAGCCGAAGAAGCCGCGCTTCTCGTGGATTTCGCCCTTCTTGATCGGCTTGAGGATCGTCGCGCACATGGCCGGCGTGAGCACGATAGCCACCAGCACCGACAACGCCATGGCCGCCACGATCGTCAACGAGAACTGACGATAGATGGCGCCCGTCGAGCCGCCGAAGAACGCCATCGGCACGAACACCGCCGAGAGCACCAGCGCCACACCCACCAGCGCGCCGACGATCTGATCCATCGCCTTCTTCGTCGCTTCCTTCGGACTGAGCCCCTCCTCGGCCATCACCCGCTCGACGTTTTCGACCACCACAATGGCATCGTCGACGAGCAGACCGATGGCCAGCACAAGGCCGAACATCGAGAGTGTGTTGATGGAGAAGCCTGCGGCACCCATGATGCCGAACGTACCGAGCAGCACCACCGGCACGGCAATCGTCGGGATGATCGTCGCCCGCAGGTTTTGCAGGAACAGATACATCACCAGGAACACGAGCACGATACCTTCGATGAGGGTCTTGATCACTTCCTCGATCGAGATCTTCACGAACGGCGTGGTGTCGTACGGATAGTCGACCTTCATGCCCTGCGGGAAGTACGGCTCCAGCTCGGTGACCTGCTGCTTGACGGCGGTTGCCGTTTGCAGCGCGTTCGCCCCCGTGGCCAGCGTAATCGCCAGACCGGCGGCAGGCTTGCCGTTGTAACGGGCCACCACCTGATACGACTCACCGCCCAGCTCGATGCGCGCCACGTCACCCAGACGCACTTGCGAGCCGTCCTTGTTGACCTTGAGCAGAATCTTGCGGAACTGCTCCGGCGTTTGCAGACGGCTTTGGGCCGTCACAGTCGCGTTGAGCTGCTGGCCCTTCACCGCAGGCGCGCCACCCAGCTCACCGGCCGAGATCTGCACGTTCTGCGCCTGAATGGCGTTCGAGACGTCGATGACGGTCAGGTTGTAGCCGTTGAGCTTCTGCGGATCGACCCACACGCGCATGGCGTATTGCGAACCGAACAACTGGACCTGACCCACGCCGTTCACACGGCTGATCGGATCCTGCACGTTGGCGGCAATGTAGTTCGCCAGGTCGATGTCGGTCATGTTGCCGTCATCGGAATACGCGCCGATCACCAGCAGGAAGTTCTTGGTCGCCTTGGCCACCTTGATACCCTGCTGTTGCACCTGCTGCGGGAGCAGGGGCGTGGCGAGTTGCAGCTTGTTCTGCACCTGCACCTGCGCGATGTCCGGGTTCGTCCCTTGCGCGAACGTCAGCGTGATCTGAGCGGTACCCGAGCCGTCGGACGTCGACGACATGTATTCCAGGTGGTCGATACCGTTCATCTGCTGCTCGATCACCTGCGTGACCGTATCCTGCACGGTCTGCGCCGAAGCGCCCGGGTAGGTCGCGGTGATCTGCACCGACGGCGGTGCGATCGGCGGGTACTGCGAGACCGGCAGCTTCAGAATCGAAAGCGCGCCGGCCAGCATGATGACAATGGCGATCACCCAAGCAAAGATCGGGCGATCGATAAAAAACTTTGCCATGAATGAGGCTCCGCGTTATTGGGCTTTGGCGCCAGAGGCGGCGTCGGCCTGCGCTGCGCTCGCGGCGGCCGGTGCGCTCGCACCTGCCGGCGCCTGCGCCTGAGCACCCGGCAACTGCGCGGGCACTGCCTTCGCGGGCGCGCCCGGGCGCACCTTCTGAAGACCGGACACGATCACCTGATCGCCTGCCGCCAGACCCGAACTCACCAGCCACTTGTCGCCGACCGCGCGGTCGGTCACCAGCTGACGCAGTTCGACCTTGCCTTCCTTGTTCACGACGAGCGCCGTGGGCTGACCCTTCTGGTCACGCGTCACGCCTTGTTGCGGCACCAGCAGACCACCGTCCTTCACACCTTCCTGGAGCTTGGCGTGCACGAACATGCCGGGCAGCAACTCGCGGTTCGGGTTCGGGAAGATGGCGCGCACGGTCACCGAGCCGGTCGTCTGATCGACCGTGATGTCCGAGAACTGGAGCTTGCCTTCGAGCGGGTACGTCGTGCCGTCTTCCAGCGTCAGCTCGACCTTCGCGGCGTTCTTGCCCGCGCTCTGGAGCTTGCCGTCAGCCAGTGCACGACGCAGACGCAGGCCGTCGGCGGCCGATTGCGTCACGTCCACGTACATCGGGTCGATCTGCTGCACAGTCGTCATGAGCGTGGCGGCGCCGGACTGCACGTAAGCGCCTTCGGTCACCTGCGACAGACCGGTGCGGCCCGAGATCGGCGCCGGCACGTCGGTGTAGCCGAGGTTGATCTTCGCCGTATCGACGGCCGCCTTGCCGGCCTGCACATCGGCGTCGGCTTGCAGCGCGGAGGCCACCGCGTTGTCGTAATCCTGCTTCGACACGGCTTCGACGGCGACCAGTTGCTTGTAGCGATCGGCCAGCAGCTTGGTCGATGCCTGATTCGCCACGGCCTTCGCGAGCGTTGCCTTGGCATTCTCAAATGCGGCCTGATACGTTGCCGGATCGATCTTGTACAGACGCTGGCCGGCCTTGACGTCACCGCCTTCGGTGAAATCGCGCTTGAGCACGATACCGTCGACACGCGCACGCACGTCGGCGACGCGGTAGGGCGCGGTGCGGCCAGGCAGGTCGGTCGTCAGCGTGACGCTCTGGGGTTGCAGTGTCACGACGCCGACTTCCGGCACCATGCCCTGCGGCTGCTGCGGCTTCTTGCCGCACGCGGCCAGGGTCAATACCGCGAGTGCGACGGCAGTGACCATCCCCAGTGAACTTCTCTTGACGTGCATATACGCCCCCGATAAATGGAATGCGGTCAAACAAAATGACGAATACGTTGCGACGATTGCGACGGCGAAGGCCGGTCCGCAATCCCGTCGCACAAAGGCGGGCGGCGAATGCCAAAAGGCCCGGGTGAGCGGGCCATCGGAGACAAGCCCGTCAGGCGGGCCAACAAGACGTCCCCGGGCGCGGCATTCACCGCGCACGCTGGCACTCGTTTGAGATCGTCGAACAGGCTCCGGGACATCAGGCGACCCCGACTGGCGCACCTAACATCGATTCAGGCGGTGCGCCTTGGTCAAATCGCTTGCCCCGGTCAGGGAGTTTTCCCTTAGAGGAGGCAGCTTAAATGGTCCCTGTGCAATAGAGCAAGCGGCTGCTATTATAGATACATTCATGAATGTATGTAAATCACATTGCGTCGCACCATAGTGTGGCGCGGTTTACATGACATTTCACAAATCCCGGCGCCCTCCGGCGCTCGCCCTGTGACACGACGATGGCCCGCAGAACGAAAGAAGAAGCGATCGAGACCCGCAATCTGTTGCTGGATACCGCCGAGACGGTGTTCGCCCAGAAAGGCGTGTCGCGTACGTCGCTCGCCGACATCGCCGAAGCCGCCGGCCTGACCCGCGGCGCCATTTACTGGCACTTCAAGAACAAGATCGATCTCTTCAACGCCATGACGGATCGCATCCGCCTGCCGATGGAGCGCATGATCGACGAAGAATGCACCGAGCCGGAGAACGGCGATCCGATGCAGCGCATGCACGAAATCTGCAAGCTCGTGCTCAAGGAAACCGCGCGCAACGAACGCCGCCGCCGTGTGCTCGACATTCTGTTCCACAAATGTGAATACACGAACGAGATGCTCTCGGTGCTGGAGCGCCAGCGCGAAGCCTGCGCCGACGGCAAGCAGCGCATCATGCGCGACATGGAGCGCGCCATCGAGCGCGGCCAGTTGCCCGCAGCCCTCGACACCCGCCGCGCCGCCATCATGCTGCACGCGCTTGTGGTCGGCATGATGTCGGACTGGCTGTTCCTGCCCGACTACGATCTCGGTGTGGAGTGCGACGCCGTGGTCGATGGCTTCTTCGACATGCTGCGCACCAGCCCGGCGATGCTCCGCCCCAGCGGAAAACCCGTGCACAGCGCCCTGCCCGCCTGAAATCGCAGGGGCGATCGAAGCGCCACTTACCGCCCTTCGCGATTTACTACATATATTAATTAGCAGGCCCGCCGAATCCGGCCTGCCGGTCTCCGCTCGCACCGCCCCCGCTTCCCCGCTTTCCCGTATCTCATCACGCCGACACCTGCCGCGCGCTCGCGCCGCGATGTCTGGAATATGTGCACACTGTCCCGATTTTTTCGATTCGGTGCGCGGCGTCGCCGCGCCGGACGGCATTCGAGCGCCGTGATACGGCGTATACCTGTACAGCGTGGCAGCGTTATATATAATCCTACACAACGCGTTGCGCACCCCGTGCAACCGAAGGTCCGGCCTCGCTGCCCGACCGTATCCATGCGCCGGCTCGCGGCAATTCGAAGGGGATCGAGGGGGATCGAGCGGGAAGTCCGCCGCAACGTCACCGTCATTCGCGCCGATCATCGAGCCTGCCTTGCCCACCACACGCTGGAGACCACTTTCGTGAAAGCTGCTGTCGCAACCACCGTCACCGTTAGCCCGAAGTCCCAAGCCACCCTGAGCGCCGGCACAATGCTGCGCCGCGTTCTGAGCGTTGCCGCCGTCGGCACGAGCCTGTTGTTTGCCGGCCACGCTGCGGCCCAGCAAGTGTTTGCCGCCGCCAGCATGAAAGACGCACTCGACGACCTGTCGGCTGCCTACACCAAGGAAACGGGCAAGAAGCCGGTGCTGGTCTACGGCGCCAGCTCGACGCTCGCCCGCCAGATCGAAAAAGGCGCACCGGCCGACGTCTTCATCTCCGCCGATCAGGACTGGATGGACTACGCGCAGAAACACGACCTGATCGACACCGGCACGCGTCGCAATCTGCTAGGCAACGAACTGGTGCTGATCGCGCCGGCCACGACCACGGGCGACGTCGATCTCAAGTCGGGCGCGGACCTCGATGCCAAGCTGGCGCAGGTGCCGAACGGCAAGCTCGCCATGGGCGACCCCGCACACGTGCCGGCTGGCCTCTATGGCAAGGCCGCCCTCGAGAAGCTCGGCATCTGGTCGAAGGTGCAGGGCAAGGTCGCCGCCGCCGACAACGTGCGTAACGCGCTGCTGCTCGTCGCGCGTGGCGAAGCCCCCTACGGCATCGTCTACAAGACGGACGCCAATGCCGAAAAACGCGTGCGTATCGCCGGCACCTTCCCGGCCGACAGCCATGCGCCGATCGTCTACCCGGTGGCCGTGACGAAGCAGGCCAACCGCGCCGATGCCGATCCGTTCTACAAATTCCTGCAAACGCCCACGGCGCAGGCAACGTTCCAGCGTTTCGGCTTCAGCCGTCCGTAAGCGCATTGTGCGGACACTGCTGACGCAACAAGCGCAACACGCGCAACAAGCACCACGGAAATCATCGTCATGGGCCTGACCCCGGAAGAATGGGGCATCGTCGAACTCAGTCTGCGCGTAGGTCTGTGGGGCACGCTTTGCAGCCTGCCCTTCGCCTACGCTGCCGCCTGGCTGCTCGCGCGCCGTAGCTTTCCCGGCAAGGCGCTGCTCGATGCCATTCTGCATTTACCGCTCGTGCTGCCACCGGTCGTCGTGGGCTTCGCGCTGCTCGTGCTGTTCGGCGCGCAAGGCACCATCGGCAAATTGCTGCGCGAGTGGTTTCACTTCACGTTCGCTTTTCGCTGGACGGGTGCCGCGCTGGCCGCCGGTGTGATGGGTTTCCCGCTGCTTGTCCGGGCAATCCGGCAGGCGCTGGAAGCGTCCGACACCAAGCTGGAACAGGCCGCGCAAACGCTCGGCGCCGGCCCCTGGCTCACGTTCATCACCGTGACGTTGCCGCTCACCGCCACCGGCGTGCTGCACGGCTTCGTACTGGCGTTCGCCCGCGCGCTCGGCGAATTCGGTGCGACGATCACGTTCGTCTCGAACATTCCGGGGCAAACGCAAACGCTGCCGCTAGCGATCTACACGGCCACGCAAGTCCCCGATGGCGACGCGATGGTCTGGCGCCTGTGCGCGATTTCGGTCGTGCTCGCGGTCGCCACACTCATCTTCTCCGAAGTCATGATCCGCTTCGGCAATCGCAAGGCGCTCGGTTATGACGGTTGAAGTGCGTCTCAAGCATCGCTTCGGCGACTTCTCGCTCGACGCCGAGTTCGCCGCCGGTATGGGCGTGACGGCACTGTTCGGGCCGTCCGGCAGCGGCAAGAGCACGGTGGTCAATGCGGTGTCCGGGCTGCTCAGGCCCGATGCCGGGCGCATCGTCGTGGGCGACGACGTGCTCTTCGACAGCGCCGCCGGTGTCGCTCTGCCGACCTGGCGTCGTCGCATCGGCTACGTGTTTCAGGACGCGCGACTGCTGCCGCATCTGACCGTTCGCCAGAACCTGCTCTTCGGCCGCTGGCTGAGACGGCGCGACGTGGCCGCCGCCGGCAGCGGCGCCATTGCGCTGGAACACGTGGTCGACGTGCTCAACCTCGGGCATTTGCTGAGCCGTCGTCCCGGCGCGCTGTCGGGCGGAGAGAAGCAGCGTGTGGGCATCGGCCGCGCGTTGTTGTCGTGCCCGCGCATGCTGCTCATGGACGAGCCGCTCGCCTCCCTCGATCACGCGCGACGCATGGAAGTGCTCGACTACCTGAACCGCATTCGTCACGAGTTGAAGTTGCCGGTGCTGTACGTCACGCACTCGCTGGACGAAGTGATGCGGCTGGCCGATCAGGTGGTGCTGTTCAAGGAAGGACGTACGATCTCGCAAGGCGCCCCGGCCGACGTGCTCAACGTGCATCGCGACGCGCTCGACGGCACCGCGGAGTCGCCGGGCACGGTGCTGGAGACGCGCATCGTCGCGCATGATGCGCAGTACGGTCTGACGGAACTGGCCGTGAACGGCAACGACGCGATCCGGCTGCGTGTGCCGCGTGCCGGTGGCAAGGCGGGCGACGCATGTCGCATTCTCGTGCGCGAGCGCGATGTCGCCGTGGCCACGTCACCCCCGGTCGACACCAGCGTACTCAACGTATTGCCCGCCATCGTGTGCGCGCTGCGGGATCTGGGCGACTCGGTCGAGGTCACGGCAACGCTGACCGGTGACGACAGTGTCACGCTGCGTGCGCGCATCACACGCTTCTCCGCAGACCAGTTACGCCTCACTCCGGGGCATAACGTGTATCTGCTGATCAAGTCGGTCGCCCTGACTCGTTGAGCGGACTCGCGCCGCGCGAGCCATTCGCATCAGAGAAAAAGCACAAGGCGTCGCAACGGAATCCCGTTGCGACGCCTTGTCGCTGTACCACGACGACGAGCTTACTTGCTCATCGCATCGCCCTTCTTCATGGCGTCGCCTTTGCTCATCGCGTCGCCTTTCTTCATGGCGTCGCCCTTGCTCATCGCGTCGCCCTTCTTCATGGCGTCGCCCTTGCTCATCGCGTCGTGCTTGGCCATGGCATCGCCCTTGCTCATCGCATCGTGCTTGGCCATCGCGTCGCCCTTCGACATCGCGTCACCTTTGCTCATGGCGTCCTGCGCAAAGGCTGCGCCCGTGCCGAGTGCCAGACCCATTGCCATCACTGCCAGATATCGCGTCTTCATTGCTGTTACTCCTAGAGTGAGAAATTTCCAGTGAGACGTTCCTGTCCGTCTCCTAAGTCGTGCAGTCATGCGCACCGAAGGGCTTCGACGCCCCCGGCTTTTCGCATCAACTGCCTCCGAACCAGTTGTAGCCCTGGTCCTCCCAGTACCCACCCGAGTACGTGTTGGTCACGTAGATCGCCTGGATATGTTTGGGATTCTTGTAGCCGAGCTTCGTGGGCATGCGCAGCTTCATGGGGAAGCCGTACTCCCGCGGCAGCGTCTGGCCGTCATACGTGAGCGCGAGCAGCGTCTGCGGATGCAGCGCCGTCGGCATGTCGATGCTCGTGTAGTAGTCGTCGGCACATTTGAAGCCGACGTACTTCGCCGTGGTATCCGCACCGATGCGGCGCAGGAAGTCGGCGAACGTCACGCCACCCCAGCGGCCGATGGCGCTCCACCCTTCCACGCAGATGTGCTGTGTGATCTGCTCGGCCGCCCGCACGGACGCAAACTCGCGCAGGGCGTCGAGCCGCCACGGCGCCTTGTCCGCGATGAGTCCCGACAACTCCAGCCGGTAATCCGCTTCGTCCACGACCGGCGCTTCGTCGATCGAATAGAACGCGTTGAACGGGAACGGCCGGGTAATGGCGGATGCGGGGAACGTCGGAGCCAGAGCGTCCTTGCGGAACAGTGCGGCCTGCACACGATCGTTCCAGCGCGAGATCTTGGTCAGCGCCGATTCCACGCTCGCGTTGTTATCGAGCGAACAACCCGAGAGCATTGCCACGCCGCCGAGCGACAGTGTGCGCGTGAGAAAGGCCCGTCGCGAAGGCTCCGTCACCCGGCGCGACACCAGCGCGCGCGCCTCGCGGAGAATCGCGTCGCCGTCCTGGATGACCGGCGCATTGGGCGTCATGATGTAGGGTTTGCGTTCTGAGGTCATGGCAGTGCCGTCCGTCTCTCTAGTCTTTCGCTGTCGGTGCGCTGATGGGCTTAGCGCCCGGTGATCATGGTTCGCAGCGTGCGCGGCACGAGCGCCACCATCGCTACGTGAATCACGATGAAACCCACCAGTCCGGCCATCGCGAGGAAATGCACCAGTCGCGCCCCCTGGAAGCTGCCGAAGAGCACGAGCAGCCAGCCGAGCTGGATCGGCTTCCAGATCGCCAGCCCGGAAGCGACGAGCAGGATGAGATCGAGCACCGCAAACAGATAGGCGGCGCGTTGCACCTGGTTGTAGTGACGGGGGTCGTCATGCGTCAGACGGCCACGCAGGGCGGCGAACAGATCGCGCACGATGCCCAGCGGCGTGAGCGGGAAGAAGCGTCGGGAGAAGCGGCCGCTCGTGAGGTTGCGCAGCAGGTAGATCAGGCCGTTGGCGGCCAGCAGCCACATGGCGGCGAAGTGCCACTGCAACGCACCGCCGAGCCAGCCGCCGAGGGTGATCTCGTTCGGGAAGCGGAACGCAAAGATCGGCGACGCGTTATAGATGCGCCAGCCACTCATGATCATCACGATGACCGCCAGCACATTGAGCCAGTGCGTGACACGCAGCCAGGCGGGCTGGACGGGTGCACTCCGCACGGGAGGCTGTGCCGCAGGCGGCACTGACTTCGTCAAGGTGGACATCGGAATCTCCATCGCAGAGGTGTCTTTCGATGGAGTTAGTGTCGCGTCGCAGCGATGCCAAAGTCCTCACAAAAACTTAACGTTTTCGTGAAAATCGTTGAAATCGGGGAATAACGGATGAAAAACGGTGTTGCGTGGGGCGCGGGAGGCGCCTCCCCCTAGGACGCCGGGTCCGGATCGACGCTCTCGCCGCTCTCGCGTTTGAGATAGGCGTCGAAGGTCGGCACGTGGGCGTCGAGCAACGCGCGGATTTCCTTGATGAGCGTGTCGTAATGCGCGACGAGGTTCTGCGCGAACGGCGTGAGTTGCGCCCCGCCGCCGGACACCCCGCCGATATGCCGCGTGACGAGCGGCTCGCGGAATTCGTGGTTCATCGCCTCGACCAGCAGCCACGCACGGCGGTACGACATGTTCATGCGGCGCGCCGCCGCCGAGATCGAGCCGGTTGCGTCGATGGCGCGCAGCAGCGTCAGACGCCCCGGACCGAACACCGGCGTCTCGCCGTCACGAATGCGCACGCGCACGTCATATCCCGCCACGCCCGGCATGACCGGTTCCTTGCCCGCCGCTTCCAGCGCCTCGGCGGTGGCGAGCAGCTCACGGGCCAGCGCGTCGCGAGCCGTGTCGTCGCCCGTGTCCGGATGTCCCGCGTCCGACGCACCCATCCCCTTCTCCTGACGTCGCTCAGCCGGCATGATTGCCCCACATCACGATGAAAATCAGGATCAGCAGCGCCGCCGCCCACGGCCACCAGCGCGCCATCTTGCCGCGCGTGGACGGCATGTCGCGCATCGCGGCGTCCGTGGCGAGCGCAGCGGCCACTTCGCCATCAGCCGCGACGGGGTCGTTCAGTTTGTGATGCGGCGCAATGGCCGCCGTCAGGCGCCGGAAGAACTCGTCGGCAAGTTTGACGGCAGCGCCGTCCACCTGCGGCGTGTCGAGCCCGGCAAACTCACCGCCGAACTGCGCTTTCAGGTCATACGTGATCAAAGTGTTCATCGGTCCTTGCGGCTGCAACGAGACGACAGCCCGGCCGTGCGTGAGCCCGGCAGACGAGCCCAGTCCGTCGAAATTCAGTGTGTACGAGGTCGGCACAACGACATCGGTGAGCTTGATGCGACCGGTCCAGCGGCCACCCACCGGGCCGAGCGTCGCGGCCACGACGATTGTCCACGTCGTGTCGTCGAGCCGCTCGATGGATTCGCATCCCGGAATGCATCCCTGCAAGACGCCCGGATCGTTGAGGGCAATCCACGCGACGTCTCTGGCGACCGGCAGTTGCCGGCTGTTTCGAAGTTCCATTGCCCCTCTCCCTGGTATCCGTTGTGTACGGACGCTCGTCCCGCCTTCAGCGTTGTACGGAGTTGTCGTGGCCTTGTCTCGAACATCGAACTATTGTGACACGAGTTACCGTCCGGCGATTTACACCACCCCACGTCGCCCCCATGTCGCGCTCGCGTCGCGCCGACAACCGGAATATCCCCTGAAATACAGCGCGAGCCAAGGCGAGATATACTCGCCGCATCACATTGAGCGGCGCCCCATCGGAAACCACGCCTCATTCGGCCTGTGGATCGACGGCCGCCGCTCGCGTATTGGCGAAGGAAGCGTGCTATGGACAGTGTCGATCTGGAAGTGCTGAAGTCCGCCGTACAGTGGACCCGCGCAGGCTTTTTCGTCACGCTGGGTACCGTTGTGCGCACCTGGGGCTCGGCCCCGCGTCCCGTGGGCTCGATGCTCGCGATCCGTGAAGACGGCCACATGGTCGGTTCCGTGTCGGGCGGTTGCGTCGAGGATGACCTCATCCTCCGCATTCGTGGCGGCGACTGGCCGCAGGATCGGCCGCAGGTCACGAGCTATGGCGTGACGGCCGAGGAAGCGCATCGCTTCGGCCTGCCCTGCGGCGGAACGCTGCAACTGGTGCTCGAACCGGTGCGCGAGAGCTCGCGCATCGCCGAGCTGCTCGACACCATCGGAAAATTCCGTCTCGTGGTGCGGGAACTGGACATGAAAACCGGCGCGGTGCGCATGGCGCCGGGTCACCAGACGCCGTCGGTCGAATTCGACGGTGAACGCCTCATTACCTCGCACGGCCCGCGTCATCGGCTGGTCGTGATCGGTGCAGGACAGTTGTCGAAGTACGTCGCCAGCATGGCCAGTGCGCTCGACTATCACGTGATCGTGTGCGATCCGCGCACCGAGTATGCGGACGAATGGCAGGTGCCCGGCACCGAACTGTCGCGCGAGATGCCGGACGACCTCATCGTGCGCCTGCAACTCGACTCGCACAGCGCCGTGCTCACGCTCACACACGACCCGAAGCTCGACGACATGGCGCTGCTCGAAGCGCTCAAATCGCCGGCGTTCTACATCGGCGCCATCGGCTCGCGCGTGAACAATGCGCGGCGTCGCGAGCGGTTGTCGCTGTTCGATCTGAGCACGACCGAGATCGAGCGTCTGCACGGCCCCGTCGGCATGCATCTCGGGGCGCGCACACCGGCCGAAATCGCCGTGGCGATCCTGGCCGAGATGACGGCCATCAAGAACGGCATCGCTGTCACGCAAACCTTCGCCGTCCGCCGCGATGGCGACGAGGATGCCGACAGCAACGAACCGCGGGACAACGCTTCCGCCGAGTGCCGCAGCGCCGCCTGATTCGCGTGGCTTGATTCGCGCGGCCCGATTCAAGGGACTGACATCGGCACCGGGCGAGGTTTGCCCGCCCATTCCTGCACAAACTCCCGCACAAAAAAAAGCGCCGCCATGATGGACATGGCGGCGCAACTCGCTCACTCGTTGCAGAGTGGTACTGCTCGGTGCTGCCTGGGTTACCTCGTCATCCGTGGAACTTCACCTGCCCGACCGATCGGCACATCAGTCGTGCGGCCACAGAAATGTTGCGACGGCGTGCCCCTTGGCCGAAACCTTCACATCCTTCGTCATGGGCTTGCCGTTGTAGGTCGCCTTCACGGTGTAGTTGCCTTCGGGCAGCTTCACCAGCATGAACGGACCTTTCGAACGCGTGTCGAGCACGGTCGTGCCCCCACGCATGATCTGCACCTGCGCATCGGCGACGTATTCGTTCGCACCATCGCCGCGTGCCGCCATCTCGATCGACAGCGGCCAGCGCGACGCTTCACGCTTGAAAGCCCCCGACTCGTCGCTGTCGATACCGCCCGAGACGTATGTCACGTTGCCCTGCTGCATCGACGGGGGCAGCGTACCGCCTTGTGCATGAGCGATAGAGATGCCGCCCAGCCCACCCGTCAGTGCTGCGGCGGTGGCCGCAGCCACCGTCCAGCGTTGCCATTGGTTCTGCCACATGTTCAACCTCCCCTTGCATGACTTCACGATGCCGGTTCGTACCGAGGTTGCGGCCTCGGTACTCAGGTAGCGCATGGCATCCCTTGGCGGTCTTCGCGACGTTTAGCCGAGATCGACCGGGATGAAAATCTGTTGCCCGTCGCGCTGTACGAGCAACGCGACATTATTGCCCGCTTTCTTGAGCTTATCGCTCAGTTGCGCGGCGCTGGTGACCGGGGTGCCGTTGAGCGACAGAATGATGTCGCCCGCCTCCACACCGGCCTGTGCCGCCGGACCGCCGGCACGCGCGACCAACAGCCCGTTCGTGACCTGCGCCGAACGCTTCTCTTCCGGCGACAGCTCCCGCACCGCCAGCCCCAGACGCCCGTGCGTGGCGGAATCGTCGGCATTCGCAGCGTCCTTCTTCTCGTTGAGCGCTGCGACCTTCACACTCACGTCCTGCTTCGCGCCGTTGCGCCAGATCGTGAGGGTCGCCGTCTGCCCGGGGCGCATATCCGCGATCTTCTCCGGCAACTGCACCGAATCGTCGATGGTCGTGCCGTTGACCGCGAGAATCACGTCACCCGGCTTGAGATCCGACTTCGCCGCAGGTCCGCTCTTGTCGATGGACGACACGAGCGCCCCCGTAGGCTTGGGCAGACCGAACGACTTCGCGAGCGACTGATTCACTTCCTGAATCGCGACGCCGATGCGACCGCGACTCACCTTGCCGTACTGCTGCAACTGCGTCTTGACCTTCATGGCCATGTCGATCGGAATCGCGAACGACAAGCCCTGGAACCCGCCGGTACGCGAGTAGATCATCGAGTTGATGCCGATGACCTCACCGTTCAGGTTGAACAGCGGACCGCCCGAGTTACCCGGGTTGACCGGCACGTCCGTCTGAATGAACGGGGTGTAGTTCTCGTCCGGCAGCGCACGCGCTTTCGCCGAGACGATGCCCGCCGTCACCGTATTGTCGAAGCCATACGGCGAACCGATGGCCACGACCCACTCGCCGGCCTTCGACTTCGACGGATCGCCGATCTTCACGGTCGGCAGGTCCGTCGCGGCAATCTTGAGCAACGCCACGTCGCTCGCCTTGTCGCTACCCACGACCTTCGCCTTGTACTCGCGCTTGTCGGTGAGCTTCACCGTCACCTGACTCGCATCGTCCACGACGTGCGCGTTGGTGAGGATGTAGCCGTCCGGGCTCACGATGAAGCCCGAGCCGAGACTGCGCGTCGGCCCGCTGCTGTCGTCGCCGTCGCCGTTGTCGCCGCCGTCGTTACCGGGCGCGCCATAGAAGTGACGGAAGAACTGGAACAGCGGGTCGTTCGGATCCATGCCCGGCGGCAGTTGATTCGCAGCCGAGCCACGTTGCGCCGAAGGTTTCCCATCGTGCGTCACACTGATGTTGACTACGGCCGGTCCGTATTGTTCCGCCAGTTGCGAGAAGTCCGGCACAAGCATGCGCGGCGCGGTGTTCGGAGCGTTTTGCACGTTGGCGACGGGCGTGGCCGCTGCCCCGCTTGCCGCGCTGGCATCGCTGACCATCTCCGAGGCGAGCGGCGCCTGCCAATGCTGACGTCCCGCGACGTACCCGCCCGTCAACGCGACGAGCACAGCACCAGCAACTAGCGTACGAGTGAGCTTTGAGGTCCGCATGAGTCTCTCCTTACCGACAACTCTGTTTAACCACGTTTGAACATGACTGCCATCGTAGAGACGCTCCCTTAAGACAACCTTAAGAGCCAGCTTCCTGCCGAAATGCCGGCAAAACATCGGACGTCGACCTCAAAACGTCACCCATCGAAACCCAATTCGACTCGTGCTGCGTGCTATGCGTTACGGCTTCAGGCGTTTGAAGGCACGGCTCACGTGGTTCTCCTTGCGGATGCGAGGCACCGCTGTCTACGGTGGCACAGTGGCGCAATTCCGCGTCGCAGGTTTTTCGTCTACAGGAGAATCACGATGCCTACGCAATCCGATCGCAACTTCCGCCGGACCACTCGCTGGATGGGGGCCGCCGGCGCCGCCGTGTGCCTGACGTTCGCCGTGTCGGCACAGGCGGCATCCGGCAATGGGACGGGTACGCAGGGACCGGCGGATTCGACGCCGATGCAAGGACAGATGTCCGGTCAGATGCAGGGGCAGAACGGCGCCTGCTCGAAGGATTCGCCGTCCGATCAGGCGATCGTCGGCAAGTCGCTCACCGAAGCGAAATCGATGCTGCAAGGATGCCCGTGGCGCATCGGCATGCAGGATGGCAAGGCCATGCCGACCACGCGCGACCACCGGCCGGATCGCCGCACGCTCACCATCGAGCACGACAAGGTCACGGATGTGACGCGCGGATAAACACCTCGACATTCACGTCGACTTTCGCGTCGATAACATGCCGATGCGTGCCGCCGTACGTCGTCAGCGCGGTGTCGGGCGAGGTCATGCCTGCGCCGCGCGAGACCACCCCCGTCACGCCAAAGTCATCAGAGCGCGGGCGGCACCGACGTCGCACCGCCGAAGCTCACGCGCACACGTAGCCCCCGACCGTTGCGTCCATCGAACAACTCCACGCTCGCCCCGTGCGCTTGCGCGATGTTGCGCACGATGGCAAGACCCAGACCGCTGCCTTGCGCACGCGGCGCTGCGTTGTCGTGCTCGGCGCTCGCTGAGGACGGCACCTCCTGCGTGGCCCCGGCGGATGGCGAAGCCGCCTCCACCGACGCCGCACCACCACGGAAAAAGCGATCGAACACGCGCTCTCGCTCGGCAGGCGCAATGCCCGGCCCGGTGTCTTCGATTTCGACGACCGGAGACTGTGTCGCCGACACCAGACGCACATCCACATGTCCGCCGGGCGGCGTGTACTTCAGCGCGTTATCGACGAGATTGCCGAAGAGCGTCTGCAACGCGTTCGCATCGCCGCGCACGCGACTGATCGCCGCGAGCGCATCCGGCGCATCGAGCCCCAGATCGATACCACGTGCCACGGCCAGCGCCGCGTGATGCGCCACCACGTCTTGCAGCAACGGCGCGAGCGGCATGTCGACGAACGCCGATGCCGCTCGCGTGGCATCCGGCTCCTGACGCGCCAACGTGAGCAACTGCGCGACCATATGCGACGAGCGCCGCACACCGTCACGCAGATCGCGCATCGCCTCGGCGCGCTCCTCGTTCGTCTGCGCGCGTTCGAGCAGTTGCACCTGAAGTTGCAGCGCGGCCAGCGGCGTGCGTAGTTCGTGCGCGGCATCGGCAACGAACGCCTTTTGCTGCAAGAGCGCTTCGTCGAGTCTGCCGAGCAGGCTGTTGAGCGCGCGCACCAGCGGACGGACTTCGTCCGGCAACCCTGCCTCGGGGAACGCCTCCAATGCGCCGGGCGCACGCGCGTCGAGCGCCTTGGTGACGCGACGCAACGGCCGCAGGCCGCGTCCCACGACGATCCATACGAGCAACCCGAGCAGCGGCATGGCGATCACCAGCGGCAACAAGGTGCGTAGCGCCATCGAGACAGCGAGCGAATCGCGGATGACCATCGGCTGCGCCAGTTGCACGACGTTGTCGCCCACGAGCGCGGCGTAGACGCGCCAGTCACCCGCGGGTGTCTGCACCGTGGTGAAACCGAGTTCGGCGCGCGGTGGCAGCGGCGTGCGCGGGTGCGAGTAGTAAAGCTCCACCCCATTGCGGCTCCAGATCTGAATGACGAGCCCTTCCGTGTCGTTGTGTTCACCCGGCACGCTCGAGAACGATTCGGCGGGCAGCGACAACGCCATCTGCTGCAACTGAAAGTCGAACAACTCGTTGGCTTCGGTACGCGCCTGACGGAAGATGGCGATGCCCGCGAGCACCAGCGCTATCGCCAGCGTGATCAGCAACCCGACAAGAAGACGACGGCGGATCGAGCGCATCAATTCGCCTCCGACGCCGTGCCGGAGGCCGGTGCAGCCCCTTCCTGCGGCCCGGCGGGCGACATTTGCGCGGGCATCATGTAGCCCACGCCGCGCACCGTCCGGATGGCCTCTGCGCCCAGCTTCTTGCGCAAGCCGTGAATGTGCACCTCGACGGCGTTACTGGCCACCTCTTCCCCCCATCCGTAGATGCGCTCTTCGAGTTGCGATTTGGACAGCACCGCGCCCGGGCGATTGAGCAATGCTTCGAGCACCGCATATTCACGCGCGGAGAGCACGACCGGTGCGCCGTCACACGTGACCTGTCGCGTGGCCGGATCGAGCACGATGCCGCCATGCCGCAGCAAGGGCTCGCTGCGTCCCGCCTGACGCCGCACCAGCGCGCGCAGCCGCGCGGCCAGCTCATCGAGATCGAACGGCTTGACGAGGTAGTCGTCGGCGCCAGCGTCGAGTCCCTTGACGCGATCGGCCACGGCGTCGCGTGCCGTGGCGATCAGCACCGGCAACGTCTGACCGCGCCCACGCAGGGTGCGCAGCACGTCGATGCCGTCGCGACGCGGCAAACCGAGATCGAGCAGCAAAGCGTCGTAGGACTCGACGGAAAGTGCATCGAGTGCACGCTGCCCGTCACCGACATGGTCGACGGTCCAGCCGTCCTGGCGCAGACCTTTCGAGACCGCCGTGGCGATCATCGTATCGTCTTCCACCAACAAAATTCGCATGGTTCAGGCACCGTTTGGGGCGTTGTCCGGGCTCAGCGCGTCGCATCGTATAAAACGCATGCCACGTTGCGTGATGTTGTCTTCGAGTGACAATTGCCGGATTTCGACTCATTGTAGCCACAGTTCGTTGCACGGCGGATTTACAATGGCACGCACGCGCCGCGCGCTCAGACGCACTCGCGGCCTACCTTTATGCCTAACTGCGTTGCCGCGTGTGCATCGCCCGACTCCGGTCTGTCGTGCATTCCGAGCGTCACCCCGAGTCATCCGAAAAGCACCGCACGCAACGCTGGAGAACCTCGCCCGTCATGCGCGTCCCTCGCCTGCCCCGACATTCCTCGCCGCTGCTTCGCTCTGCTTCCCTCGCGTTCGCTTCCTCCGAAATGCCCCGTCTCCAGGTCGTCAGCCCCCGTCAGATTGCGCGCGCCTGCTGCGCCGCGTTGGCGCTGGCGATGGTTGTGAGTGCCCCTGCGCAGGCCAGGCCCGAGAAGTCGGCGAAGTCCGCGAAGTCGACCAGACTCGTGAAGGCCAAGGTGCCGAAGGTGCCGGTCACGCCCGCGCGTGCCACGGCGTTGCCCGCGCCGCTCGCGCGCGCGCTCGCCGCCAGCAAGGTACCGGCGTCGCACATCAGCCTGATCGTCGCCAAGGTCGACAACCCGCTGCAAACGCGCGGCGCGGTGCCGGCGCCGATGCTCGCGCTCAATCCGAACGTGCCCCGCAATCCGGCGTCGACGATGAAACTCGTCACGACGATTGCCGCCCTCGACACGCTCGGCCCCGATTACCGCTGGCGCACACAGGCGTACACCGACGGGCAATCGGATGGCCGCACGCTCAATGGCAATCTCTACTTCAAAGGCACCGGCGATCCGAAGCTCGTGCCCGAAGAGATGGAGAAGTTCATCGCCGAGCTGCATAACGCGGGGGTGACGAACATCAACGGCGATATCGTGCTCGACCGCTCGGCGTACAGCTCGGACATCGGTGCGCAAGGCCCCATCGACGGCGACACCGACCGTCCGTACAACGTCTCGCCGGACCCGCTGCTGTACTCGTTCAAGGCGATGTCGTTCAGCTTCACGGGCAACCCGAACGGCACCGTCGATGTCGGCGTGCTGCCCCCGATGGCCAATCTGCAGGTCTCGAACGAGATGTCGTCGACGGCCGCCGGCAACTGCGGCGACTGGCTCACTCGCATTCATCCCACGCTGAGCACCACACCCGACGGCGCCTACGTGGCGAGTTTCTCCGGGACCTACCCGGCGTCGTGCGAAGACAAGGGATGGAACATTGCCGCACCGGATCGCGACCGCTTCTTCCTTGGCGGCTTCCGTGCGCTATGGCAAGCCTCGGGCGGACAGTTCAACGGCAATGTGCGCACAGGCGTCGTGCCGCCGGGCGCACGTCTGCTCGTCACGCATCGCGGCCAGACGCTGGGCGAAGTCGTGCACGACATGAACAAGTTCAGCAACAACGTGATGGCGCGCCAGTTGTTCCTCACGCTGGGCCTGCCTGCCGACGGCAAGACGCCCGCGAGCATTGCACGCTCGCGCGAGGTGCTCAATCGCTGGCTCGACAAGAACGATCTCGCCGCGCCGGGCCTCGTCGTGGAGAACGGCTCGGGGCTGTCGCGCATCGAGCGCATCAGCGCAGCAGAGCTGGGACGTTTGCTGCAACACGGCATCAACAGTCCGACCGGGCAGGTGCTCGTCGAGTCGATGCCGACGGTCGGCGTGGACGGCACCATGCGCAATCGTCTGACGAATCGCGACGTGGCGGGTAACGCCCACATCAAGACGGGTACGCTCGATGATGTCGGTGCCGTGGCCGGCTATGTCGCGGCGCGCTCGGGCAGCGTGTACGTGGTGGTCTCGCTGGTCAACGACCCGCGTGCGAGCAACGCGCGAGCCTTCAACGATGCGCTGATCTCGTGGGTGTTCGAGAACGCGCCCTGAACCCTGGAACGAGGCCGCGTCGCGTCGTAAGTCCGCAAGCCCTTGAGTCCGCATGAAAATTCGGCATATCGGGCTTACGTCGCGTATTTGACGTTTTCCTCTAACCCCGCCGCCGACGCGCCTCATTCGCGTCAGAATAGACGTTCCATCGGTGCCACCCGCGCCAACCCTACGAGATGCGGGGACACCGGTTCAGATGACCCTATCGTGAGGAGACGCGAGGTCATGAACGTCGAATTGATCCTGCTGGCGCTCGCGCCGGTATTCGTGCTGTGCATCGGTATCGAGGCCTGGTACTGGCGACGCCGCCGCCCTGGCATGTACAGCCTCAGGGACACCCTCAGCAACGCCACGCTCGCGCTCATGCATCAAGGCGCCGACAAGCTGGCCTGGCTGCTCATCGTGCCGTTCTACGCGTGGCTGTACGACCATCACCGCATCTACACGATGCCCACCGGATGGCTCGGCTTCCTACTCCTCTTCGTCGTGCAGGACTTCCTCTACTACGTGTTTCATCGCGCCAGTCATCGCATTCGCTGGCTATGGGCGGCGCATGTCGTGCATCACTCGTCGGAGCGTCTGAATCTGTCGACGGCCTTCCGGCAAAGCCTGATGTATCCCGTCGCCGGTATGTGGCTGTTCTGGACGCCGATGGCGCTCATCGGCTTCACGCCCGTGCAGATCGTCGGCGTGGTGCTGCTCAATCTCGCGTTCCAGTTCTTCGTGCATACGCAGGCGATTCCCAAGCTCGGCTGGCTGGAGTACGTGCTCAACACGCCGTCGATTCATCGAGCGCATCACGCACGCAATCCGCGTTATATCGACAGGAACTACGCGGGGGTGCTGGTCATCTGGGATCGTCTCTTCGGATCGTACATCGAGGAAAGCGACGCCGAGCCATGCGAGTACGGCATCGTCGACCAGATCCACACGCACAATCCGATCACGCTGACGTTTCACGAATGGCGCACGATGGCGCGCGACGTCTTCACGATGCCCGGGTGGCGCAACAAGTGGATGGCGTTGTTCGGACCGCCGGAGTGGCGGCACGCGTGGCAGGTGGCGCATGCGGGCGCTGCGACGGGCAGCGGCGCTGGCGGCTCGGGGACAGGGGAAGTGGTGACGCCCGATGCACAGGCACCGGGTGTCGGCGCCGTGCAGAAGCACCTCTGACGTTTCTGTGGGGTGAAGCCTTGGTGTCGCCCCGCATCGAATGGCGGGACAGCCGCTTCAGCGCTTGTACGCCTCAGGCGCGCTCGAATGCCGCCGCAGCGCGGCCGAGGCGATCGCCCACAGCCGCCCACGCGGGCGTGTCGGGCAGACGTTCGAAGAGGATATGCGTGACGTTGGCACGATCGAGGCGTCGCAACATCGCGTACAGATCGGAGGCGAGCGCCGTCGGTGTTGGCGGCAGCACGATTGTCATCACGTCATCAGATGCGGTCACGGCGGACGGCAGCGTCGCCAGCGTTGGCGCGAACGCCACGACCGCCACGCGCTCGCCCGCCGGATGCACGGCCAGCGCTGCCGCGAATTGCGCGGCGTCGCACAGATACAGCGGCGTGCGCGGCGCGTAATGCGCCTTGAGCGTGCCCGAGGCACGCGGTGCATTGCTGTCCTGTCCGGGCAGACGCGGCATCTCGCCCAGCATCTCGGCGATCTGCTCGGGCGTGATGTGGCCGGGGCGCAGCAGCGCCGGGAACCCACGCGAGAGATCCACGATCGTCGATTCGATCCCGACGGCAGCCTCGCCGCCATCGAGCACATGAACGGTGATACCCGGCAACCCGGCAAACTCGTCGCGCACGTGTTGTGCGGCCGTCGGGCTCACCTGACCGAAACGATTGGCCGACGGACCGGCCACACCGCCCTGCCCGCCCTTCACGCGCTCGAACTCGCGCAGCAACGCCTGCGCCACCGGATGCGACGGGCAACGCAAACCCACGGAATCCTGACCGCCGGACACGGCATCGGGAATGTGCGGGGCACGTTTGAGGATGAGCGTGAGCGGACCGGGCCAGAACGCGTCCATCAGCTTGCGCGCTGCAGGCGTGACGTCGTCGCTCCAGTAGCCGGCATCGCCGTCCGGAGAAAAATGCACGATGACCGGATGGTTCGCCGGACGCCCTTTCGCCGCGTAGATCGCCGCCACGGCCGCCGGATTCTCGGCGTCGCCGCCCAGGCCGTAGACCGTTTCCGTCGGGAAGGCGACCAGTTCACCGGCGGCCAGTTGCGCTGCCGCTTGTGCGATAGCTTCGGCCGGCGGCATGACGATACGCGGCACGGCAGGCGTCGTGGACGTTGCCATCGCTCAGTCTTCCAGCGGGATGTCGAGGCTTGCGGCCGCCGTCACACACGCATTGCGCGCTTCGTCGAGCGATGCGCCTGCGAACGTGATGTGACCCATCTTGCGGCCCACGCGCGCGTCTTCCTTGCCGTACAGATGCAGGCGAGCGGAAGGCAGCGCCGCTACGTCGGCCCACGCGGGGGTACGCGGCAGGTCCTTGGCCGGTCCTTCGAACCAGACGTCGCCGAGTACGTTGAGCATGACCGCCGGCGAGTGCTGACGCGTCTCACCGAGCGGCAGCCCGGCCATCGCGCGCACTTGCTGCTCGAACTGGCTCGATGCGCAGGCATCGATCGTGTAATGACCGCTGTTGTGCGGGCGCGGCGCCATTTCGTTCGCCACGAGCGAACCGTCCTTCAGAATGAAGAACTCGACGCACAGCACGCCCACGTAATCCATTTGCGACGCAATCGCGGCAGCCGCCGCACGCGCGGCATCGGCCAATGCCGGGGCGGCATCGGGCGCGGGCACCGTCGTGGTGGCGAGAATGCCGTCGATATGCACGTTCTGCGCGAGCGGATAGGTCGCGACGGTGCCGTCTGCGCCGCGAGCGCTGAGCACCGACACTTCGAATGCCAGCGCCAGACGCTTCTCCAGCACGCACGGCACGCCGCCAAGTGCGGCGTAAGCATCGCGGGCCTCGGCAGCCGTATTCACACGCACCTGCCCCTTGCCGTCGTAACCGAGACGCGCCGTCTTCAGAATACCCGGCAGCACACTCTCGATAGCGGCGTCGCCAATGGCGGCGAGCCCCTCGTTCGATTCGATGACCAGATGCGGCGCCACCGGCACGCCGCAGCGCTCGATGAAGCGCTTCTCGGCGACCCGATCCTGGGCGATCGCGACGCAGCGGCCCGCCGGGCTCACGGTCGTGGTTTGCGCGAGGAAGTCAAGCGACTGAGCCGGCACGTTCTCGAACTCGGTCGAGACGGCAGGGCACAGCGCGGCGAGTTCGGCAAGCGCCGTCTCGTCACGGTAATCGGCGACGATCAGGCGGTCAGCGACAGCGCCGGCCGGACAACGCGGGTCCGGGTCCAGCACGCAGACCTTGTAACCCATCGACTGGGCGGCAAAACAGAACATGCGGCCGAGTTGGCCGCCGCCCAGCATGCCCAGCCATTGGCCGGGAAGGACAGGCGCAGCGGAGGCAGAATTCATCTTCGGTCGGAAGCAGACGGTAGCAGGGACGTTCTTTTCTTTTACAGCGCGGGCAAGGTCATGCCGCGCGCCGCTTCGGTCTGCTTCGCACGGAACGCGTCGAGCTTGTCGGCAAGCGTCTTGTCGTCGGCAGCCAGCATCGAGACAGCGAACAGGGCCGCGTTGGCCGCGCCCGCTTCACCGATGGCGAAGGTGGCGACCGGCACGCCCTTGGGCATCTGCACGATGGAGAGCAGCGAGTCTTCGCCGCGCAGATACTTGCTCGGCACCGGCACGCCCAGCACCGGCACGGTCGTCTTGGCGGCGATCATGCCCGGCAGGTGCGCGGCACCGCCGGCACCGGCGATGATCGCGACCAGACCGCGCTCACGCGCCGCTTCGGCGTAGCGGAACATGTCGTCCGGCATACGGTGCGCCGAGACGACCTGCGCCTCGTACGGCACCCCGAACTCGGCCAGAATGGCGGCCGCGTTCTTCATCACTTCCCAGTCCGAATTGGACCCCATTACCACGCCAACGCGCGGGGCCACGGCTTGTTTGTCGCTCATGTCTTTCCTGCCCCGCTCAGGCCAGTTGCTGGCCGGTCAGGCGCTCGAGCGCCTCGCGGTACTTGGCAGCCGTCTTCTCGACGACTTCGGCCGGCAGTGCCGGTGCGGGCGGGGTCTTGCCCCACGGCTGCGTTTCAAGCCAGTCGCGCACGAACTGCTTGTCGAACGACGGCGGGTTGCTGCCCACGGCGTACGAGTCGGCCGGCCAGAAGCGCGACGAATCGGCGGTCAGCGCTTCGTCCATCAGGTGAAGCTTGCCGTCGTCATCCAGACCGAATTCGAATTTCGTGTCGGCGATGATGATGCCGCGCGTCGCGGCGTAAGCAGCCGCTTCCTTGTACAGACGGATCGAGATGTCGCGGATCTGCTCGGCCAGCTCACGACCGACGCGGCTCACCATGTCGTCGAAGCTGATGTTCTCGTCGTGCTCGCCCAGTTCGGCCTTGGCCGCCGGGGTGAAGATCGGTTCCGGCAGTTGCTGCGCATTTTGCAGACCGGCCGGCAGCTTCACGCCGCACACGCCGCCCGTTGCCTGATAGTCCTTCCAGCCGCTGCCGGCCAGATAACCGCGCACCACGGCTTCGACGAGGATCGGCTTCAGACGCTTGACGACAACCGCACGGCCGGCGACCTGAGCGACTTCATCTGCCGAGACGACCGTCTCCGGCGCCACACCGGTCAGGTGATTCGGCACAACGTGGGCGAGCTTGTCGAACCAGAAGTTGGCCATCTGGTTGAGCACGCGGCCCTTGCCCGGAATCGGCTCGCCCATGATCACGTCGAACGCCGAGAGGCGGTCCGTCGTCACGATCAGCAGCTTGTCGTCGCCGACGGCGTAGTTATCGCGCACTTTGCCGCGCGAGAGCAGCGGCAGGCTCTTGAGGGAGGATTCGTACAGGGCGTTCAGAGCGGGGGTAGTCACGGCGGGACCCAATATCAGGAAGGGCAAAGGCGTAATTATACGCGCGTCGGGGGGCGTTTCACGAAGATGTCGGTCCGGCGCATGCCCGGCGACGACATCTTCCCGACATCTCCGGGTCCTACGGCAGGCTGTCAGTCACGAAATCCGGCCGCGAGCCGCGCCTTCTCGCCCTCGGCCACCAGCAAGGCGACGACCGGCGAGCGCGAGATCGGATTCGTCATGACCCTGCCGCGCCGCTGGCAATGCCGGTGCCAGTCGACGACCGACCCGACGTCGTAATACTTGTTGTCGCACGTCAGCCCATAGTCGTCGAACGACACCAGGCGCACGGCATCGGGACTCCCCGGATCGACGGCCTCCTGCGAAATCCGGTCGGCGTGAGCGCCGACGTAGCCGGGACTGAGGAATCGCACGCCGCTGAGCACTCCGATCTCTTCGCGTAGCCACAACAACGCCGTACCCGGCGGCAGACCGCCCGCCGCCAGCAGCGGCGCGACACGTTCGAAGTTCGCTTCGAGCATGCCGGCCAGTTGACGCCGCCCCTGCGTGCCATGCCAGTCGACATCGCCATTCGCGATCAAATCGGGCAGATGCTGCGTGAGCAGTGCCACCTTCCGCTCCCAGCGCGGATCGCCGCGCCCGGGGGTGCGCAGCATCGCCGTGAGCCGCGACAGCTCCGCCACCAGATCCATGCTGCGCGCCGCCGCGTTGATGTGATGGTCGCTGGCCTCCGAGCGCTGAGCGACGACTTCCGTGGCGAGCTGGCTGCGCAACCGTGCGTCGCCCGCCCGGAGTTGCAGCGCGGCACTGGCGATGACCGCGCAGGGTCGCGCAATACCGTGCTCGGAACACACCAGCACGATCTTGCCGGGATGGCGTCGCATGAATTCCGCGATGCCCTTGCCCGCGCGCCAGAGCGTTGCGCCGTCGATCTGCGCGTCGAAGCGCTCCATGCCCGCGAATTCCATGAATTGCACGTGCGACAGGCCCCCATCGAGATTGCCGTGGGATGAGGCGATGGAGGACGTCGACGACGCGGCCGCAGCATGACGCTGGCTCGCCCCGCGACGGGTAACCGCAGCGATGTACTCGCCGATGGGCCGCTCGCGGTAACCTGATCCGGATGCAGCGCCGTCCGCTCCTTCACGCCCATCGAGGCCATCGCACCCATCACGCCCCACGGCACCCACGTCAGCCAGGTCACGCACACCCGCACGCATCGCGCCCGGCTCGACGCTGAAAATCGCGCCGATCTGCGGATGCGCCTTGAGCATACGGGTCAGCGAGCGCGCCTCGGCCGGCGTCGCCGTGGGCCCGACGATGAAGCGACAGCCACCCACTTCGAGCAAGCCGTAGCGCGTACATTCGCCCCCGACCCGAATCAGCGTCGCCGTGTTCACGCCGTAACGTTCGGCCCAGCGTTGCGCGCCCTCCCGAATCGGCTGCACCCAGTCGGGTGCCGGATCGTCGCAGCCCCAAAGTCGGATCGGTAACGCAAGAGCGGCCAGGGCGGCAGGGTCGTCGATCTTGATGTCACGCGCGGCACCCGCCCTGACGCCACCTCGCCAATCGGCGGCCATCGTCATGCGCAGATCGGCCGAAACGTCTGCCGATCTGCCGGTCGACGTCGGCGCGCCGGGCATTTGAGATTTTTGGGAGGCCCGCGCCGAGGCATGGGACACGGCGCCCGGCCCGCGCAGTGCCGGCGTACGGTTGAGGGTGCCTGTCAGCGACGTCGCCATGGCACCGGTACGCGACGGTGGTGGCGAGGATTCCTCGGGGCTGGACAGCCCAAGACAGCGGGTGACGGTCTTGGGAAAGCGATTGAACGGCATCGAAAACTCCGGGTAGCCCAGAATGGGCGGGTTGGCGAGAGGCACGGAGACTGCCACGCCCCCTGCCGCCGGACTTCCGGGATTGACCGCATCGCTGTCGTTTCATGCCGACGCCCGAGCCGCCGTATCTTCAGGCCGAGCGCCGGCCGGGGTTTCGCCGTCCTTCGCCGGCCGAGGATGTTGCCTAGAATGGAAACGTTCACCCGCCGAAGAGGCAAAGGGGGCTGCCGTGACGCTCGTCAGTTTCGTGACTTATGTCACTTTCACCGCTTTCGCACTGCTGGCCGGCGTCCCGGCGTGGGCGCAGACGGCACCGACGCACCCGAGCGCCTCCCCCTCGGCCGCGCCCCACAAGCCGGCGCCTCGGGCCAAGGCACCGCACGCGGCATCCGGCAGCAGCGCGTCGAGCGCCCCGGCCGATGCCGACGAACGCCTCGCGCTCCCCCGGCTCATCGCCATCGCCACACCCGAAAACGACGACGACATTCCTCGCTTCGCCCTGTATGCGGCACGCGATATCGAACAATTGGGGTTGCAGTTCCCGGCGCAGACGGCCAATGCGGCACCCGACAGCGAGGTCGTCATCACCATGCGCCTGCGTGACAGCGCGACCACGCGCATGCGGGATTTCTCACGCCAGCATATGAACGAGCCGATGACGCTGATCGTCGACGGCGTGGAGATGCTCACCGCGACGATTCGCTCGGAGCTGGGCGGCAAGTTTCAATTGCAGCTGCCCAAAGAAAAAGCCCGGCTTCTGTTCCAGCGGGTGCTGGCGAAAGCCGGGCCTGCGACCTGAGCGGGGAATTCCATGCGACGTAACGTGCAACGTAACGGTCCGTCGGCATCTCCCTGCTCAGGCGGGGCAACGAGCCATGCGAGACGTGTCTCGTATGGCCTGATTTGCCTGATTACTTCACGATCTGTGCGAGGTCGCCGCTCTTGTACTTCTCGGCCATCTTCTCGAGCGAAACCGTCTTGATCTTGCCTGCCTGACCTTCGCAGCCGAACGACAGATAGCGCGCCTTGCAAACCTGCTTGGCGGCTTCACGTGCCGGCTTCAGGTAGTCGCGCGGGTCGAACTTGCTCGGGTTTTCGAACAGATAGCGACGGATCGCGCCGGTCATGGCCAGACGGATGTCGGTATCGATGTTGATCTTGCGCACGCCGTGCTTGATGCCTTCGACGATCTCTTCGACCGGCACGCCGTACGTTTCCTTCATGTCGCCACCGAATTCACGGATTTCGGCGAGCAGTTCCTGCGGCACCGACGACGAACCGTGCATCACCAGGTGGGTGTTCGGAATGCGGCGGTGGATTTCCTTGATGCGGTCGATGGCGAGAATGTCGCCCGTCGGCTTGCGGCTGAACTTGTAGGCACCGTGCGAGGTACCGATCGCGATGGCCAGCGCGTCGCACTGTGTCTGTTGCACGAAGTCGGCAGCCTGATCCGGATCGGTCAGCAGTTGCTCGCGGGTCATCGTGCCGTCGGCGCCATGGCCGTCTTCCTTGTCGCCCTTCATCGTTTCGAGCGAACCCAGCACGCCCAGCTCGGCTTCCACCGTCACGCCGATGTAGTGCGAGAACTCGACGACCTTCTTCGACACTTCGACGTTGTACTCGTAGCTGGCGACCGACTTGCCGTCGGCTTCGAGCGAGCCGTCCATCATCACGCTCGAGAAACCGCTCTTGATGGCGGCCATACACACCGCCGGCGACTGGCCGTGATCCTGGTGCATCACCACCGGGATATGCGGGTAGGCTTCCACGGCGGCCGAGATCAGGTGACGCAGGAACGCTTCGCCGGCGTACTTACGGGCACCGGCCGAAGCTTGCATGATGACCGGCGCACCGACTTCGTCGGCGGCGGCCATGATGGCGGAGACCTGCTCCAGATTGTTGACGTTGAAGGCCGGCAGACCGTAGCCGTTTTCGGCGGCGTGGTCGAGCAGCTGTCGCATAGAGACTAGGGGCATGATGTTCTCCTTGGAATCAAAAACTAAGCAAATCTTTCCTCGATCCAGAGGCGCCCCTCATGACGACGGCTCGCGAGCGGCGTGACGCGTGCAAAGCACTGCGCCCTCGCCGCCATCGCGCGGCCCGCGTCGTCATGCGTGGCCCACCTGGACGATCTTCAACGTATTGGTGCCGCCGGGTTGTCCCATCGGCTCGCCTACCGTCAGCACGATCGTGTCGCCGCGCTTCACGACACCGCTCGAGAGCAGCAGTTGTTCTGCCTGCTTGAGCGCCTGGTCGCGGTCATGCGTGGCGTCCGCGCGCATGGCGTAGACATTGCGATACAGCGCCATTTTGCGATGACTGCTGAGCTGCGAAGTCAGGGCAAAAATCGGCACATGGATCTTGTGACGGGACAGCCACAACGCGGTCGCGCCCGACTCGGTCAGCGCCACGATGGCTTTCGCGCCAAGATGATACGCGGTAAACAGGGCACCGGCGGCAATCGTTTGATCAATGCGCGTAAAAGTTTGGTCCAGCCAGTCGCGATCGAGTTCCACCGTTTCCGAGCGCTCGGCTTCGACGCAAATCGCCGCCATCGTTTCGATGGTTTCGACCGGATACTTGCCCGCGGCGCTCTCGGCCGACAGCATCACGGCGTCGGTGCCGTCGAGCACGGCGTTGGCGACGTCCGACACTTCGGCGCGGGTCGGCACCGGATTGTGGATCATCGACTCCATCATCTGCGTGGCCGTGATGGTCGTCTTGTTCATCTCGCGCGCCAGCCGGATCATGCGCTTCTGAAGCGCCGGGACCGCCGCATTGCCGACTTCGATGGCCAGATCGCCACGCGCGACCATGATGCAGTCCGACGCCGCCAGAATCTCTTCGAGCGCCGGAATCGCTTCCGCGCGTTCGATCTTGGCGATCATCAGCGGCTTGATGCCGTAGGGCTCGCCGGCCACGTTCGCCAGACGACGCGCCATTTCCATATCGGTGGCGTTCTTCGGAAACGAGACCGCGACGTAATCGGCGCCCAGCGCCATCGCGGTCTTGATGTCTTCCATGTCCTTGGCGGTCAGCGCCGGCGCCGTCAGCCCGCCGCCCTGGCGGTTGATGCCCTTGTTGTTCGACAGATCGCCGCCGACCTTCACGGTCGTGTGGATCTCGGTGCCGAGCACGCGATCGACGATCAGCACGATCAGGCCGTCGTTGAGCAGCAGCACGTCGCCCGTGCGCACGTCGCGCGGCAGTTCCTTGTAGTCCAGCCCGACGCGCTCGTCGTTACCGAGCTCGCATTCGGCGTCCAGAATGAAGCGGGCACCGGCTTCGAGCGTCGTCTTGCCGTTCTCGAACTTGCCGACGCGAATCTTCGGGCCTTGCAGGTCGGCCATGATGGCCACTTCGCGGCCCGCCGCCTTGGCGGCCGCGCGCACCATCTCGGCGCGCTCGATGTGGTCTTGCGCCTTGCCGTGCGAGAAGTTCAGGCGAACGACGTCGACGCCTGCGGCGATCATGCGCGAAAGCACTTCCGGCGTGCTCGATGCCGGACCGATGGTGGCGACGATCTTGGTGGAGCGGTTCATTACATCCATCTCTTCATCCTCTTTTGGTAGCAGCGCTTTCGACATTACTGGCGCTTAGAGGTTTGTAACGCAATTAGGCCGCCGCAGGTTAACCAAAAAGTTCGTATTGTCCGTACGAAATCGTTTGATTCGATCCCAAACGTTCGCAATAAAGCGGCCGAAACCACCGTCTGCCAACGTCTCCGAGACCGTTCAACCGGCCCGCAAGCCCCGCCCCACCTGCCTTCGCGTATCCGCGATCAGTTCGACTGGGCGGCGCGTTGTTGCAACACGTCGACGGCCGGCAGCGTCTTGCCTTCCAGGAATTCCAGGAAAGCGCCGCCACCGGTCGAGATGTAGCTGACCTGATCGGCGATACCGTACTTGGCGATGGCCGCGAGCGTGTCGCCGCCGCCGGCGATCGAGAAGCCCTTGGCGGCAGCGATGGCGCGCGCCAGGGTTTCCGTGCCGTGACCGAACTGGTCGAATTCGAACACCCCGACCGGGCCGTTCCACACGATGGTGCCGGCGCTGCCCAGTTGTTCTGCCAGCTTGGCGGCCGTTTGCGGACCAATGTCGAGGATCATGTCGTCGGCAGCCACGTCGGCCGCGGCCTTCACGGTCGCTTCGGCGGTGGCGCTGAATTCCTTGGCGCAGACGACGTCCGTCGGGATCGGCACCGACGCGCCGCGTGCGGCCATGGCGTCGATGATCGCGCGCGCCTCGCCGACCAGATCGGCCTCGGCGAGCGACTTGCCGATCGGCAGGCCGGCGGCCAGCATGAACGTGTTGGCGATGCCGCCGCCCACGATCAGTTGATCGACCTTGTCGGCGAGCGTCTTGAGAATGGTGAGCTTGGTCGAGACCTTGGAGCCGGCCACGATGGCCACGAGCGGACGCGCCGGCGCGTTCAGCGCCTTGCCCAGCGCTTCGAGTTCTGCGGCGAGCAGCGGACCGGCGCAGGCGACGGGGGCGTACTTTGCGATGCCGTGCGTCGTGGCTTCGGCGCGGTGGGCGGTGCCGAACGCGTCGTTCACATAGACGTCGCACAGCTTGGCCATCTTCTGCGCCAGTTCGTCGTTGTCTTTCTTCTCGCCCTTGTTGACGCGGCAGTTCTCCAGCAGCACGACCGTGCCGGGGGCCACGTCGAAGCCGCCGTCGACCCAGTCGGCCACCAGCTTCACGTCGCGACCGAGCAGTTCCGACAGACGCTGCGCCACCGGGGCGAGCGAATCGGCGGGCTTGAACTCGCCTTCGGTCGGGCGGCCCAGATGCGAGGTGACCATCACGGCAGCGCCGGCGTCGAGCGACATCTGAATGGCCGGCACCGAGGCGCGGATCCGCGTGTCTTCCGTGATACGGCCGTTATCGTCTTGCGGCACGTTCAAATCGGCGCGGATGAAGACACGTTTGCCCGCAAGGGCGCCCTGAGCGATCAAATCGGAAAGACGTACGACGGAAGCCATGAGAATCCGGAATAAATGGTGGGAAAAACATGCATTTTAACTGATCCGACCCACCGGATGCCCATTTTCACGGCGGGAGGTTCCACCTACAGGAACAGTCGTCCCAGCGTATAGACGACCATGCCGATCGCGATCATCTCGATCATGTTCCGGCGCCAGACGAACCAGCCCGTGGCCGCGACCGCCGCCGCCAGCTTGTGATTGCCCAGATGCAACGCGAACTGATGATCGAGCAGCATGACCTCGGGTACGACGATCACGGCCAGCGCTGCCGCCGGTGCATAGCGCAGCGCACGTTGCAGACGCTGGGGCAGCGCCACACGGTCGCCGCCAAGCAGGAAGAGCGTGCGCGTGACGATGGTGACCGCCGTCATGGCGACGAAAGCGAACCAGATTTCAAAAGTGCTCATCGACGACGCTCCCCGGCATGACGACGCTCCTCGTCCATGACTTCCACGGCTTGCTCGGCCTGCCCCACTTCATTTCGGGTGTCGAGGGGACTCGCCGCTGTCGGCGGCGCCACGGGAATCGGCACTTTCACCGGATTCGCCAGCGCCAGCCGCTTCGCGTGCCGTGAGGCCAGTTCGTCGCACACCATGCCGGCGGCGAGCGCGCCGATCACGCCCAGCACGAGATTGAGGCGGTACGGGAGATCGAAGGCCAGCACGCCGATGAGCGACGCGAGCGCCACGGCGAGCATCGTCGAGCGGCTGTTGATCGTGTGCACCATCATCGGAATGAGCGCGAGCGTGCCCGCAAAGCCCAGCCCCCAGCTATCGGGCACGAGCGCGCCCAGCAAGATGCCGAGCGTCGACGAGATATGCCACACCGCCCAATTGCTGAGTGTAATGCCGTAGTAGGTGCCCTCTTTGCCCGGCACGTAGCCGTTCGCGAAATTCTGGTTCATGAACATCACGAACCCGAGGTCACCGTTGACATAGCCGAGCGCGATGCGGCGCGGCAAGGACAGATAGGAGAAATGCGGTTGCAGCCCGGCACTGAAAATCACGAAGCGCAGATTGACGATGCCGACCGTGAGCAGAATCGTCCACAGCGGCATGCCCGCAGCGAACAGGGGCAGTGACGCCAACTGCGCCGAGCCGGCGTAGAGCATCAGGCTCATGCCGATGGCCTGCGGCACGGTGAGCACCGATTTGCTCATGGCGACGCCGGTGACCAGCCCCCAAGAAAAGATCGCGGGCAATAGCGGCGAAATAATGCGAAAACCCGCCGCGAACCCTTCACGTTCGGCGGCTGGCAAGCGAAACATTGGCATGGTTGGCTGGGGGGCGAGCGCCGTGACGAACGACGCGGTGTCTGGCATTGCGGGGCAAAGCGGTCCCGACGGCGCCCGGCACGCCCAAGATGACCGCAGGCGGTCATGGCGCCCGCCAGGGTTGCCGGAGTGTCTCTTGAATAGCTGTATCGTTGGCGGCGGACGACAGGCCATTATAGCCACGGTAAATGGTTACTTAGTACGTGAAATACCGTCGCCGGCCTGTTTTTTCTGATGCAACGGGCGAGTTGTCGCGTGCGCACCACGCGGACCCATGAGGCGAGGTAGCGCCGCACCGCGCGAGGCGCTCGCCATCCGCAAAGGGCTGCTGCTGCTTTACAATAGCGACTTTTGGTAAGCGGGCAGACGCTCGCGACGCCATCGAATACAGCGAATACCCATCACGGTCCGAACCCCATGAGCGAAGTCAAACAAATGCCGGTCGTCGAAGTCGGCGCCGAAGATTTGCCCGTCCACTGCCCGAACCCGAAAATGCAGTCCTGGAGCAGCCATCCGCGCGTGTTCATCGACGTGAGCCACGGCGAAGCGGCCTGCGCCTACTGCGGCACGCGCTATCGCCTGAAGCCCGGCGTCGTGATCAAGGGTCACTGATCGCTGCCTGCCTCGTGATCCGGCCCCGGCCGGCGGCGCGCAGCACGCAACCGTTGCCCCGCGCCTGCCGGCTGGTCGTCCGTTTCATCGTCACGCTTAACGTATAGAGTCTCCGCCACGATGCATAAAGCCTTGGTGATCGCCCCCAACTGGATTGGGGACGCGCTGATGGCGCAGCCGTTGTTTACCCTGCTCAAGCGTCTGCATCCGCGTCTGACCATCGACGCGATCGCGCCCGGCTGGGTCGCCCCGGTGCTGGAACGCATGCCGGAGATTTCGCGCGTCGTCGCCACCGACCTCGCGCACGGCAAATTGCAGCCGCTCGAGCGCTACCGGCTCGCGAGCGTGCTCGCCGACGAAGGGTACGACGCCGCCTATGTGCTGCCGAACTCCCTGAAGTCGTCGCTGATTCCGTGGCTGGCGCGCATTCCGTTGCGCATCGGCTACAAGGGCGAGCAGCGCTACGGCCTGCTCAACGTGCGCCACACCAACCCGCGCAAGGACGAGCGCCCGCCGATGGTGCGGCACTACGCTGCGCTCGCGTTCGCGCCCGGCGCCAAGCTGCCCGAGACGCTGCCCACGCCGCGCATCGAAACCGATCTGAACGAGTCGGCCCGCGTCTTCGCCCGCTTCGGGCTCGATCTGCGCGTGCCGCTCGTGGTGTTCTGCCCGGGTGCCGAGTTCGGACCCGCCAAGCGCTGGCCGCCGGGCCATTTCGCCCAGCTCGCGCAACTGGTGCGCCGCTCGTTCCCGTATGCGCAGATCGTCGCGCTCGGGTCGGGCAAAGATGGTGCGCTGGCCCAGCAGATCGCCGCCGACGCGCCGTTCGTGCGCAATCTCTGCGGGCAGACGTCGCTCGCCGAAGCTTGCGCACTGCTCGCTCGCGCCAACGCCGTGGTGAGCAACGACTCGGGGTTGATGCACGTCACCGCGGCGTTGCGCCGTCCGCAGATCGCCCTGTTCGGTTCGTCCGATCCGCGCCACACGCCGCCGTTGTCCGACCAGGCGCATATCCTGTGGCTACAATTGGAGTGCAGCCCGTGTTTCGCCCGCGAATGTCCGCTGGGTCACACGCGCTGCCTGAACGAGCTGATGCCCGAGCACGTGTTCGCAAATCTGCGCAACATCCTGCTCACGCAACGCTGAGGCGCACAAAGCCTCTTGCGAAACACGAGACGTCGGAAGCTGCAACAGTTCGACCCCGGTAACACTCAACGGTAAATCCTCATGCCACGTTTTGTCCGTCTGTTCGATGCCGCCAGTGAAACCATCACGGCCTTTTATGACGCGCTGCGCCGGGGGCAGACGGATCGCGCGATGGCGCTTTGGGCGAACGAGGATTTCGTCAGCTACATTCGCGCCGACGGCACCCGCTGGGACGGTCTCGAACAGATTCGCAGCGGCCTCGTCGCCCAGTTCACGCAAAGCGTCGTGCTGATCGACTCGCTGGACACGACCGAGTACGACACCGTCGGCACGGTCGTGCACACAGCGACCGAAGCGATACGCGTGGGCAACGAAGACGCCAAGCAGAACACTGCCCAGCTCATCCACACGACCTACGTGCTGGTCCACGAGCAGGGCGACTGGCGCTTCGCCCACATCCATTCCAGCCCGCTGCCGCCGCATGCCGTCGAGCAATTCAGCCTGATGATGCACGCGCGCCCGGACGGGCTGCACTGATCCGCCCGGCGTCTCGATGACAGCGCGCCCGGCGGTCTTTCTCCCCCAGGATTACCGGTCGCCACGGTGGCTGCCCGACGGGCACAGCCAGACGATCTATCCCGCACTGCTGGGGCGTCGCCCGTCGGTGGAGTTTCGTCGCGAGACGTGGGATACCCCCGACGGCGATTTCGTCGATGTCGACTGGCTGGTCGCGCCGCCCGCTTCGGAGAAATCGCCGCCCGCGCCGGACGGTCTCGTCCAGACACCGCTCGTCGTGCTCTTTCACGGGCTGGAAGGCGGCTCGGGCAGCCATTACGCCCGCACCCTCATGCGTGAAGTCGAAGCACTGGGCTGGCGCGGCGTCATCCCGCACTTTCGCAGTTGCAGCGGACGCATGAACCGCGCGCCGCGCTTCTACCATTCCGGCGACAGCACCGAGATCGACTGGATGCTGCAACGTCTGCGCGAGAACGTCTCGGGACCGATCTTCGCTGCCGGCGTGTCGCTCGGCGGCAACGTGCTGCTGCGCTGGCTCGGCGAGCGCGAGGGACATGCCGCGCGGATCGTGAGCGCAGCCTGCGCGATTTCCGCCCCGCTCGACCTGCGCGCCGGGGGACTCGCGCTCTCGCACGGCTTCAACATGGTCTACACGCGTAACTTTCTGGGCACGCTCAAGAAGAAGGCGCTGGCGAAGCTCGATCAGTACCCGGGCCTCTATGACCGCGATCTGATGATGGCCGCCCGCGATCTCGGCGAGTTCGACCACGTGGTGACGGCGCCGCTACACGGGTATCACAGCGCCTTCGACTACTACACGCGGGCGTCCAGCAAACCGATTCTGCCGGCCATCGAAGTGCCGACGCTGGTCATCAACGCACGCAACGACCCGTTCCAGCCCGCCAGCGCCTTGCCCGGTGAAGGCGACGTCGGCCGCTTCGTGCAATTGCTGCAACCCGCCAACGGCGGACACGTTGGCTTCATGAGCGGACCGTTCCCGGGAGGGCTGACGTGGATGCCGCGTACCGTCGTCGACTATTTCCGCCAATTTTTGCCGAACGCCGCATGATCGTGGACCACGCTCGTGCGAGCGATAGACGTCGGCACGACAGACATTAAGGTTTCCTAATGGATGAGATCGTTCGTCAGGCAATGGCCAAATGGCCCAATGTGCCGCATTGCTACGGGTGGCTGGCGCTGGATCGTCGCGGACAGTGGCGCATGCGCGACGAGCAGGCGCAGGCCGAAGGCACGGCGGGAGACCCGATTCGGCACGAGGCATTGATCGCGTTCATTGCGCGTAACTACGCCAGCGACGACGCCGGACGCTGGTACTTCCAGAACGGTCCGCAACGGGTGTACGTCTCGCTGGCCTATGCGCCCTTCGTCGTGCGGCTGACGTGGGATGCCAGCGCGAACGATGGCCGTGGCGCGCCGGTACTGACCGACCAGTTGGGCCACGTATTCGTGCCGCAGGGGTGTCTGCTGGACGAGGACGGCAGCGTCGCATTCGCGGGAACCTCCGGCGCTGCGGCAACCCTTGGCACGAACGACGGCACGGGCATCACCGCAACGACGACGCTCGCGCTGCTGCACGATCACGACATCGATTTGCTTACCGAGGTATCGGATCTGACGCAGGCCTATGAGGTCGCCGAGACCGCCGACGATACGGCCGACGCCAAGGCGGCTGTCCGTCTGCACTGGCGCAATGGCAACTCGCTGCCGCTCGCAACGACCCACGCCGGCACTCTGCCGCAGACCTACGGCTTCGAGCGCGTCCCGCAGGCGCCCGACACGTCGACGGAGTGAAGCGACAAGGACGGGCGTGGAACTAAGGCTGCGACGATCGCGACGGTTACGAAGTCGCCGCCTGCCGACGCTCGATTGATTCCCGCGTCATGCATCGTTTGATGCTCGCTTCATTCCCGCTTGATGGCCGCTTGATGGCCGCTTAACCAAACTGCTTGTTGAAGTCCTTCTCGTCTTCCTTGTCTTCGCGGTACCGACGCTGGAACTCATGCAGTTTCGCGTCGATGGTCGACATCTCGTAGAAGTCGGCGTCGCCCGCATCGCGCGCCAGCTTCAACTGACTGACGGCCGCCATCCACTGCCCCTGCAAGGCGTATTGTTCCGCCAGCGCCTCGTGCTGACGCGCCCGCTTGCCGCCTGCCGCCCACGCGCCTGCCAGCGCCCGCCACCAGATCGGCTCACTGCGATAGCGCTCGACCTGCGCTTGCAGAAACTTCGTTGCGTCGGGAATGCGCTGGCTCGCGACCAGCGCATCGGCATACGCCATGTCGGCCGCCTGTGACAGCGGGAATGCCGCACGCGCTTGCGTAGCGACCCGTAACGCTTCGTCCGGCCGGCCTGAGAGTCGTGCGATATCCGAAGCGAGTACCGCCAGACTCGGCGTGCCGGGGCCGGTGCCGCCGAAGGCCGCTCGCGACTTCTCCAGTGCTTCGCGTGCCGGTTCCCAACGACGCTGCTTGAACTCGGCCAGCGCCACCGCGTACCAGGCGCCCGCCACGCTCGGCGTCGTCTGCGTGCGAATCGCGGTGCGCTGCGCATCGGCAATCGCCGCAAAGTCGCTCGCCGACTTCTGCTGCAACACGAGGGAGCGGGCACGCACGAACACATATTCCGGCGACTGTTCCGGCTGACGGTAGCCGGCGGTGCGGGAGCGGTTCAGCATATCCGCGATGCGTTCGGTCGTGAGCGGGTGGGTCCGGACATATTCGGGCACACCGGCTTCGTTGATGGCATCGGCACGCTGGAGGCGCTCGAAGAACGTCGGCATGGCGTACGTATCGAAGCCCGCGGCCTGAAGCAACTGAAAGCCGACCCGGTCGGCCTCGCGTTCGGCGTCACGAGAAAAGCGGAGTTGGCGATCGATGGCGAGCCCCTGCCCGCCCATCGCGATGCCCATGCCGAGATCCGAGCTACGCGCGCCAATCCCGGCGAGCAGGCCGAGCAGCATCCCGCCGAGGGCGAGCCACGAGTTCTGGGCCTGCTGACCGAGCATCCGCGCGATGTGATGTTGCAGCACGTGCCCCGTTTCGTGCCCGACGACCGAAGCGAGTTCGGACTCGGTGCGCGTCGCGACGATAAGCCCCGTGTTGATGCCGATGAACCCGCCGGGCAGTGAAAAGGCGTTGATCCCCGCGTCGCGCACCACGAAGAACTCGAAGCTCTGGCTGGCGTCGAGCCCCACCTTGCGGGTGGCCGAAACAAGCCGACTGCCCAGCGCGTTGACGTAATCGGAGAGCAGCAGATCGGCAAGGTAGTCCGGGTCGGCGCGGATCTCGCGCATCACCCGCTCACCGAGCTTGCGCTCCATCGCGGGCGAGAGATCGTCTGCCGAACTCTGGCCCAACGTCGGCAACCCCTGCGCGGCCGCCTGCGTCGGCACGATCGCGGTCGCAAACGTGGTCGCCGTCATCACGGGCAACATGACCCACGCGATCGCGCGGCGCCAGCGGCCGGGGGCGGCAACCTGCGCGGGATGGCGAACGCGCGTCGGCATCATGGTCATGCGAGGGAAGACAGACGAAGCGGGCAAAGCGCAGGGCACGCCCGCTCGGCGTTCGCGCGATGCGTGAAGCGGACGGTGGCGCCGAATGTGGCGAGGCGTGTGGAGCCGATTGCGGCGAGGAATGTGGCTCGGAAGGAAGGTAGCGAACGCGTCATGGAAGTAGGCGCAGCGCGGCGCAGATCACTCAGGGCTGCTGCTATGATAGCAGCCAGACGCAGACGTTCCGCACCCTCGTACGGACGTCGAAAACATCGGCAAATTCACATCCACGACCGACGCAATAACGGGGCACGCAGACCGTTTTCGTCATCTTCCCAGCATTCTCTCAGCATCGACGCTCATGGCAGAACTCACCCACTTCGATACCGCCGGACAGGCTCACATGGTTGACGTTGGCGGCAAGGACAGCACGCATCGCATTGCGGTCGCACGCGGCACGATCCGGATGAAGCCGGAAACGCTCGCGCTGATTCGCTCGGGCACCGCCAAGAAGGGCGACGTGCTGGGCATCGCGCGAATCGCCGCCATTCAGGGCGCAAAACGCACGGCCGATCTGATTCCGCTGTGCCATCCGCTCGCGCTCACGCGGGTGACGGTGGAATTTCTGGTGGACGACGGGGCCAACGCCGTCCATTGCCGCGCGCAGGTCGAGACCATCGGCCGTACCGGCGTCGAGATGGAAGCCCTCACGGCCGTGCAGGTCGGCCTGCTCACGATTTACGACATGTGCAAAGCGGTCGACCGAGGCATGACGATGACCGACGTTCGCGTGCTGGAGAAGCACGGCGGCAAGTCGGGAGATTGGGTGGCGTCCGAATAATCGACGGACACGAAAGAACCCGGACTCAGCGGGGCGGTGTCTTGCACCAGGCATGGCACCGTCCGCACCTCAGGCCCGCCAGGTCCTTGATCCCCCGACTCCGGTCCCTGATCCCCTCGCCTTGAAGCATCGAAGATGATCGTCAGGCCCGCGCGGCCGTCCACTGCACCGCCAGAATGCTCGCGAACACCGCCGCGAGCCCCACGAAGGCGAGGCCCTTGATCGACTCCCCCAGCAGCACCCATCCGAGTACGACAGCCGTCAACGGACTAAGCAGTCCGAGCGACGACACCGCCACCGGGGCCAGACGTGCGATGCCGCGAAACCACAGCGCATAGGCCAGTAACGCGCCCGCCAGCGACAGATACCCATAGCCCGCCGTCTGCCACATCGTGAGCGACGGCAACGGCGGATCCGCCAGCCACGCGACCGGTACGAGCATCGCGCCACCAAGCAGCAACTGCCAGCCCGTGAGCGCGAGCACCGGCAGGTTCAGGTGCCAGCGACGCGTGAGATAAGTACCCGTCGCCATACTCGCCGCCCCGGCCAGTGCGGCCAGAATGCCGACCGGCTCGAACACCGTCCCCGGCGAGAGCAACAGCACGCCCATGCCGACGACACCCGCCACCGCCGCCCACACCGTGCTCGCCAGCGGACGCCGTTGCTCCACACCCCACGCCAGCCCCATCACGAGCAACGGCTGAATCGCGCCGACGACCGCCGCCAATCCGCCCGGCAAGCGATAAGCCGCCACGAACAGCAGCGCCTGAAATGCCCCGATGTTCAGCGCCGAGAGCACCAGCAATCGCGCCCACTCGCCACGTGCGGGCCAGCGTCGCGCATACATCAACAGCAGCAATCCAGAGGGCAGCACGCGAATGAGCGCCGCCGTGAAAGGTCGGTCGGGCGGCAACACCTGCGTCGTCACGATATAGGTCGAGCCCCAGATCACGGGCGCCAGCGCCGTCAGCAAGACGTCGAGCCACGTCGATCGCACAGGGTTTCTTGTCGTCATGATGATTTATCTTCAATTCAAGATAAATCGCAGTTTGGTATCCTTTTGTCTTGATGTCAAGACAACCGGAGTCAAGGGATGGCGAATCGGCCAACGGGAAAAGTGGGAGATGAAGCACTCGACGCGCGCCGCGCCGTGTCACGGGAATCTTCGAACGGCGACGCCGTCGACCGGATCCTCGCGCAATGGCATCGGGAACGCCCGGATCTCGACGTGTCGCCCATGGGCGTGATCGGCCGCCTCAAGCGTTGCGCGGCACTCGTGCAGCAGCAACTCGACGCCACGTTCGCCGAGTTCGAGATGAGCGGATGGGAATTTGACATGCTCGCGACGCTGCGACGCGCTGGCGAGCCTTACCGTCTCGCCCCCACGGCCTTGTTTTCGGCGCTGATGGTGACGTCGGGGACGATGACGCATCGTTTGCAGCGTCTCGAAGGGCGGAGTTGGATCGCACGCGTTGCGAATCCGGAAGATGCCCGCAGCACGCTCGTCCAGTTGACCGAGTCCGGCTTTACGGTGATCGAGCGCGCGGTAGAGGCGCACGTTGCCAACGAACATCGCATGCTCGCACCGCTCTCGGGGGCGTCGCTCACGAGTCTCGAAGCCGGGCTGAGCGACTGGCTCCGGGTGCTAGAAGCCAAACCGTGACGACAAACCCTGACGTGGAATGTGAAAGAGGCTCGCTAAGCGAGCCTCTTCGTTGATGCGCATCGTTCATGCGCGCCACTTATCTGCATCATGAGGGCGCGCTATGCATCCGCGTGCTTAGTGTGCGCCGTCATCCGACATCGGGACGACGCGCCGCACCGCCATCACGCCGCCGCAGCAGCCTTGCCGGCGCGCTGACGCTGCGGCCAGAAGTACCACACCGCACCGATCACTTGCAGCACGATGAGTGCCGTCCAGGCCGAGAAGTGTCCCTGTGCGCTGTGTGCCGGGTAAGCGCCGAGCACCGCGCCGATGCCAACCTGGCACAGGAAGATCAGCAGGAAGATGATGAGGGTGAGCGACGTGTTCACGCGTCCGATCAGCGTGCCGTGGAAGTACTCCGCGAGCACGGCATACGACAGAATGCCCGTACCGCCGAAGATCCCGTAAGCCGCCCACAACCAGACCGGGGGAATCGGCGCACCCAGCATCAGCAGCACCTGCACCAGCACGAACACCAGCATGCCCACACCCGAGAAGGCGAAGACACTCACCCCGCGTCGCTCCAACGAGCGGGCTGCCGCACCGAACACGACGCTCCCCGCCATCATCGCGAGCCCCACGACCGACACCAGCGATGCGGCCTGCGCTTCGGACAGCCCTTCGACGTCGCGCATGAACGGCGCCATCCACAGCGACTGCATCGCGTAGAACACCCCCTGCGTGATCCCCGAGAGCGAGGTCACTTTCCAGAACATGGCGCTGCCGAGCACCTCACGCACGCCTTGCAACGCTTCGGACAAACCGCCCTGTGCGTGCGACCCCGGCTTCTCCGGCGCGCCAAACCAGAGCGCCACCGACATGAACACCGTGAGCGCCGCCAGTCCGAACGACACCACGCGCCAGTCCGTCAGGCCAAGCAGCCAGTTCAGCGGTGTGCCGACGACCACGCCGCCCATGCCGCCCACCGCCATCACCAGACCGTTGAGCAGCGGCAGACGGGCCACCGGAAACCATTGCGCCAATGCCTTGAAGGCACTGCCCAGACACACCGACACGCCAACACCGATCAGCAGACGCCCGACCATCAGCGCGCCCACACCCTGCGCCAGACCGAACAGCGCCGCACCGGCGGCTGCCAGCAGCAACACCAGCGACGCCACACGGCGGGGCCCGAACTTGTCGAGCAACACGCCCGCAGGCAATTGCGCCCCGGCGAAACCGAGGAAATAGAGGCTCGTGAGCAGACCGAGGTCAGCGGACGAGAGGCCGAGTTCGCGCGTCATGAATGGCGCAAATCCGATGTTCACACCGCGATACACGTAGGAGACGAAGTATCCGCAGGCAAACAGGACGAAGATTCTGAGTGCTTTCGACATGGAGTAAACCCTAATCACTTGCTTGGGTATCGATTGTCTGCGGAACCGTGCGTTGAAGCCAACGAAACCTTTGCGCTCGTATTGTGAGTAGAATTTGACATCATGTTCCAGCACCTCCCTCCCCTCCAATCCCTGCGTGCGCTTGAAGCGGCTGCCCGTCACCGCAGTTTTACGCGCGCCGCCGAAGAATTGAATTTGACGCACAGTGCTGTCAGCCATCACATGCGCGCGCTGGAGCAGCAGTTGGGCACGGCCCTCTTTCGCCGCGTCGGGGCACGGATGATTCCGACCAGCGTCGGCGCCCGTCTGGCCGAGCGGGTGCGCATTGGCATGTCGGAACTCGACGAAGCGATGAACGAGGCCAAAGCGGGCATCGCGCCCCATGCGACACCGGCCATCGTCCGTCTGGAAATCAGCGTGATGACCGATCTTGCGGCGCAATGGCTGATTCCCCGGCTATCTAGATTCAGCGAGCGGCACCCGGGCATCGATCTGGTCGTACGGATTCATGCGGATATCGCCGCGCCCGATCCGTACTCGGTCGACGTCGGTATCTGGCATCAGCGTGTGGAAGAGACCGGGTTCGTGACACGCAAACTGCTCGACGACTTTGTGATCGCTGTCTGCCACCCCGACGTCGTCGCGCAGGTACCGGACTTTACGGTGGCCGACATCCACAAGTTGCCGATGCTGCGTTTCGCCCATCGCTCGTGGCGCGACTGGCAGGTGGCTGCCGGTTTGCCGCCGCACGAGCCCACGCGCGGCCCGATCTTCGACGATTCGGGGTTGCTCCTGCGGGCCGCCATCGCGGGGCAAGGTGTGGCGACCTCGCGCAGCCTGCTCGTGCGCGATACGCTCGCTGCGGGTGAACTGGTGCAAATCGGGGACGTCTGTATTCCGCCGAGTCTGGAATACCACGTGAACTGGCGGGAAAATCATCCGCGCGAGCGCGCGATCCACGCCTTTTGGGACTGGATGCAGGACGAGATCGCAGCCATGACGCCGCTTGCTGGCTCCCCATTCCCGCTCAGCCGCGACGATGGGGCAACCGAGACCGTCGCACCGCCGGATACCGCCGCCCGCCCGAAAGCATCGAGGAAAGACTGACGGCGAACGCCCGCTTCGTCAGGACTTGAACGTCAGCGCATAAAAAAACGGCAACGCATTCCGGAGAATGTGTTGCCGTTTTGGCGTCGGGCGACGGTACGTAGATCGAGGATCTTGCACCGACGCCCGGAGGCCAGACATTCGAAGCGCCTCGCGGCGCTCCGTGCATGCCGTCTCTTGCGAGACTTACATGCCCATGCCCATGCCGCCCATACCGCCCATGTCGCCCATACCGCCGGCCATCGGAGCATCTTCCTTCGGCAGTTCGGCAACGGCGCAGTCGGTCGTCAGGAGCAGGCCCGACACCGAAGCGGCGTTTTGCAGTGCGGTGCGGGTGACCTTCGTCGGATCCACAACGCCCATTTCCACCAGATCGCCGTACTCGCCCGACGATGCGTTGTAGCCGTAGTTGCCCTTGCCGGCAACCACGTTGGCCACGACGACGCTGGCTTCTTCGCCACCGTTGGTGACGATCTGACGCAGCGGCTCTTCCATCGCGCGCAGCACGATCTTGATACCGGCGTCCTGGTCAGCGTTGGCACCCTTGAGGTCCGACACGGCAACGCGAGCACGCAGCAGCGCAACACCGCCGCCCGGGACGATGCCTTCTTCCACGGCAGCGCGGGTAGCGTGCAGCGCGTCTTCCACGCGTGCCTTCTTTTCCTTCATTTCGACTTCGGTCGCAGCGCCGACCTTGATCACGGCAACACCGCCGGCCAGCTTGGCCACGCGCTCTTGCAGCTTTTCACGGTCGTAGTCGCTGGTGGCTTCTTCGATCTGGGCACGGATCTGCTTGACGCGTGCTTCGATGTTCACGGCTTCACCGGCGCCATCGATGATGATAGTG
>NZ_MAOS01000036.1:0-96993 GCF_001721285.1 Pandoraea sp. ISTKB | reverse complement strand
CTTGCTGTTGTTGCGGGGCTTGCAGCAGGATTTCGACGCGACGGTTCTGGGCACGGCCTTCGGCGGTCGCATCCGAGGCGACCGGCTGGCTCGATCCGACGCCGACGCCTTGCAGACGGTTTGCGGCCACGCCACGGCTGGTCAGGAACTGAATGACGCTGTTGGCGCGGTTTTGCGACAGCGGAATGTTGATCCGGTCGCCGCCCGTGCTGTCCGTGTGCCCGATCACGCGTGCGGTGATGCCCGGGTTCTGGTTCATCGAGTTGGCCAGATCGGTGAGCACTGCCGCGAAGTTCGGCTTGATGGCGTACTGGTTGGTATCGAACGTCACGTCGCTCGGCACGTTGACCTGGAGTTGGCCGTCCGGACGCTCGGAGATCTGCGTGCCGGTGCCGGCCGTGTGGCCGCCCAGCGTGTTCTTGATCGATTGCCAGTTGTAGCCCGTGGCGCCGCCGGCGGCCGCGCCGACCGCAGCACCGATCAGGGTGCCCGTGGTATTGCCACCGATGAGGTTGCCAAGACCCGCCCCGACGGCCGCACCGACACCGGTACCGACTGCCGTGTTCGTGCCTTGCTGCGTCTGGCACCCGGCGAGCATGGCGGCTGCGACCAGTACGAGCGCGGAAGCGCGCAGAGTGTTCTTGTTCATTTGAGGCTCCTTATCGATTAGCTAGCTGTGATGAAACACGCGTAAGCACTTCGTCGAAGCACGCGCGCGCCGCAGGGGTTTTAAACCTGTCGGCGCGACGTCTTTTACAATAGCGCTGAGCTTCAACCGCAGGCAAGGACAAATTGCCGCGACGGCTGGTTCCCCATAACACGCGCGCCTCGAATGCTAGTCGAGAGCGTGCGCCACGGTTGTTACAAGTTGTTAGCGCCATGCCGGGCCCGCCCGGGGCGCCTCGACAGAGCGAGAGACCCATATGGAAGTCGCCCAAATCAATGAAGTGCTGCGTGGCATCGTCGACCCGGACACGGGCCTGGACCTGATCGCCGGAAAGTATGTGAAACAGGTCGATGCCGGGCACGGTCACGTCGGGATCGAAATCGAGTTCGGCTATCCCGCCAAAAGCCAGTTCGAAGCGATGCGCGCCCGCATTACCGACGCCGTCGGCAAGCTGCCCGGGGTGGAGCGCGTTGCCGTGCACATTGACCAGAAGATCGTATCGCACGCCGTTCAACGCGGGGTGAAGCTCCTTCCCAATGTCAAGAATATCGTCGCCGTGGCCTCGGGCAAGGGCGGCGTGGGCAAGAGCACCACGGCGGTGAACCTCGCCCTGGCGCTCGCCGCCGAAGGCGCCACGGTCGGCATTCTCGACGCCGATATCTACGGCCCGTCGTTGCCGACGCTGCTGGGCATTCACGGCAAGCCGGCGTCGACGGACGGCAAGACGCTCGAACCGATGGTCGGCCACGGCCTGCAAGCCAGCTCCATCGGCTTTCTCATCGAGCCGGACAATCCCATGGTCTGGCGCGGCCCGATGGTCACGCAGGCGCTTGAGCAACTGCTCAACCAGACGAACTGGAAAAACCTCGACTACCTGATCGTCGACATGCCGCCGGGCACGGGCGACATTCAGCTCACGCTCGCGCAGAAGGTGCCCGTCACGGGCGCGGTCATTGTCACGACGCCGCAGGATCTGGCGCTGCTCGACGCGCGCAAGGGTCTCAAGATGTTCGAAAAGGTCGGCGTGCCGATTCTGGGGCTGATCGAGAACATGAGCCTGCACATCTGTTCGAACTGCGGTCACGAAGAGCCGATCTTCGGCGTGGGCGGCGGCGAGCGCATGAGCCACGATTTCGACGTCGACCTGCTGGGCAAGCTGCCGCTGGAGATGAGCATCCGCGTGCATGCCGACGCCGGCATGCCGAGCGTGGTGGGCGACCCGGACGGTCGCGTGGCCGAGCTGTACAAGGCCATCGCCCGCAAGGTCGCGGTCAAGATCGCGGCCAAGCAGAAGGACATGACCAGCAAGTTCCCGTCCATCGTGGTTCAGAACACGTAAGGACGGCGCTGCCGGGGCCGGGCGGCCTCGCGCGGGGCGGTGCGAGTGAAAACCTCACCGCACCGCAACAATCGCGTAAAATACGCCCACTTTTTACGTACCACCCCAATTCAGGCCCAGACATGAGCATCAAGTCCGACAAATGGATCCGGCGTATGGCCGAAGAGCACGGCATGATCGAGCCCTTCGAGCCGTCGCAGATCCGGTATTCCCAGGACGGGCAAAAGATCGTCAGCTACGGCACGTCGAGCTACGGCTACGACATCCGCTGTGCGCCTGAATTCAAGGTCTTCACGAACATCAACTCGACGATCGTCGATCCGAAGAACTTCGACGAGAAGTCCTTTGTCGATGTCGAGAGCGATGTCTGCATCATTCCGCCGAACTCGTTCGCGCTCGCCCGCACCGTCGAATACTTCCGTATTCCGCGCAGCGTGCTGACCGTGTGCCTCGGCAAGTCGACGTATGCCCGCTGCGGCATCATCGTGAACGTGACGCCGTTCGAACCCGAATGGGAGGGCTATGTGACCCTGGAGTTCTCGAACACGACGCCGCTGCCGGCCAAGATCTACGCCAACGAAGGCGTGGCTCAGGTGCTGTTCTTCGAATCCGACGAAGTCTGCGAGACCTCGTACAAGGATCGTGGCGGCAAGTATCAGGGACAGCGTGGTGTCACGCTGCCGAAAACCTAGCCTGATACGCTAGACACTCGCCGCCGGTGAGCATCCTCAATATCGCAATGCCCCAGAGCCACGGCCATGTCGGACCGTGGCTCGTTCTTTTGTCGAAGGAACGCCAATGAAATTCCGTTTTCCGATCGTCATCATTGACGAGGACTTCCGCTCCGAGAACATTTCCGGATCCGGGATTCGCTCCTTGGCGGAGGCCATCGAGGCCGAGGGCATGGAAGTCAACGGTCTCACCAGCTACGGTGACCTGACCTCGTTCGCGCAGCAGGCCAGCCGCGCGTCGAGCTTCATCCTGTCCATCGACGACGACGAGTTCGGCACGTTCTCGAGTGAAGCGGGCGGTGAAGGCGAGGGCGAACTGGCGCTGGCCATCATCAACCTGCGTGCGTTCGTGCAGGAAGTGCGCCGTCGCAATCCGGATATTCCGATTTTCCTGTACGGCGAGACGCGCACCTCGCGCCACATCCCGAACGACATCCTGCGCGAGCTGCACGGCTTCATTCACATGTTCGAAGACACGCCGGAGTTCGTGGCGCGTCACATCATCCGTGAAGCCAAGTCGTATCTCGACTCGCTGCCGCCGCCGTTCTTCCGCTCGCTCACGCACTACGCGGCCGACGGCTCCTACTCGTGGCACTGCCCGGGGCACTCGGGCGGCGTGGCGTTTCTCAAGAGCCCGGTGGGGCAGATGTTCCACCAGTTCTTCGGCGAGAACATGCTGCGTGCAGACGTCTGCAACGCCGTGGAAGAACTCGGCCAATTGCTCGATCACAACGGCCCGGTGGGGGCGTCGGAGCGTAATGCGGCACGCATCTTCAATGCCGATCACCTCTTCTTCGTGACGAACGGTACGTCGACGTCGAACAAGATCGTCTGGCACGCCACCGTGGCGCCGGGCGACATCGTGGTCGTCGACCGTAACTGCCACAAGTCGATCCTGCACGCGATCACCATGACGGGCGCCGTGCCGGTGTTCCTCACGCCCACGCGCAACCACCTCGGCATCATCGGCCCGATTCCGAAGTCGGAATTCGAACCGGAAGTCATTCGCGCCAAGATCGAAGCGAACCCGTTCGCCCGCGAAGTGCTGGAGCGTGACCCGAACGCCAAGCCGCGCATCCTGACGATCACGCAGAGCACGTACGACGGCGTGATCTACAACGTCGAAATGATCAAGGACGTGCTGGGCAACAACATCGACACGCTGCACTTCGACGAAGCCTGGTTGCCGCACGCCGCGTTCCACGAGTTCTATCGCGACATGCACGCCATCGGCGAAGGTCGTCCGCGTTCGTCGGAAGCGACGATTTACGCCACCCACTCCACGCACAAGCTGCTCGCCGGCATTTCGCAGGCGTCGCAGATCGTGGTGCAGGATTCGGATGCGCGCACGTTCGATACGTACCGCTTCAACGAGGCGTACCTGATGCACACGTCGACCTCGCCGCAGTACGCGATCATCGCGTCGTGCGACGTGGCGGCGGCCATGATGGAGCCGCCGGGCGGCACGGCGCTGGTCGAGGAATCGATCGTCGAGGCGCTCGACTTCCGTCGCGCCATGCGCAAGGTGGATCAGGAGTACGGCGATTCGTGGTGGTTCTCGGTGTGGGGCCCGGAGAATCTGGGCGACGAGGGCACGATTCAGCGCGACGACTGGGTGCTGCGCGCGAACGACCGCTGGCACGGCTTCGGCGATCTGGCCGACGGCTTCAACATGCTCGACCCGATCAAGGCGACGATCATCACGCCGGGGCTGGACGTGGACGGCGAGTTCGGCGAAAGTGGCATTCCGGCGGCCATCGTTACCAAGTATCTGGCCGAGCACGGCATCATCGTCGAGAAGACCGGTCTGTATTCGTTCTTCATCATGTTCACGATCGGTATCACGAAGGGTCGCTGGAACTCGATGGTGACCGAGTTGCAGCAGTTCAAGGACGACTACGATCACAACCGTCCGCTGTGGCGCGTGCTGCCGGAGTTCGTGGCGCAGTTCCCGCGCTATGAACGTATCGGTCTGCGCGACCTGTGCGATCAGATCCACAGCGTGTACAAGGCGAACGACGTTGCGCGCGTGACCACCGAAATGTATCTCTCGGACATGCAACCGGCCATGAAGCCGACGGATGCCTTCTCGAAGCTGGCTCACCGCCAGATCGACCGGGTGCCTATCGACGAACTGGAAGGTCGTGTCACGAGCGTGCTGCTCACGCCGTATCCGCCGGGCATTCCTCTGCTGATTCCGGGCGAGCGTTTCAACGCGGCCATCATCGAGTACCTGCGTTTCGCGCGCGACTTCAACGAGCGCTTCCCGGGCTTCCATACCGATATCCACGGTCTGGTGGTCGAGGATGTGGACGGACGTCCCGAGTACTTCGTGGACTGCGTGCGTCAATAAGCGACGTCCGGTGACAGCGCTCACCGTGCAGATAACGGCAATGCGGCCCCAGGCGAAAGCGCGGGGCCGTTTTGCTTTATGCGCTGTGTTTGGCATGACGCGTGTCATCCACGCGGCGCGCTATACGCCGTTTTCGATGTGATAGCTTGCGTCAAGTGCTCGTGCGTCAATAGCGCGGTCGAACGTACGCGTCGAAAATCGGGACAAGCGGTGGTGAAATCACGCCAAATTTCCGCAAATCGATGTGATGCGGCACAAAACCCGAGTTTTGTGGCCCGACTCGACTTCGCTATTTTTGGGATGTTTCCCATCAATTCGCACGGTGTCGATTGCTAAACTCGTCGCACTTTTTGTCGCGGGGAAATGCATGGAAATCACCAGGGAATTGGCGTTCGGCACATACGGCACGCTGGTTTGCGCCACGTTGGTACTGTTACTCGGACGCAAGCTGGTCGGGTGGATCGGTCCGCTGCGGACTTACAGCATTCCCGAGCCAGTGGCCGCAGGGTTGCTCGTCGCGCTCGGCACGCTGACGCTGCGCGAGGTCGGCGACGTCGAACTGAAGTTCGATACGACCTTGCAAGGGCCGCTGATGCTGGCGTTCTTCGCGACCATCGGGTTATCGGCGAATCTGGCCAGCCTACGTGCCGGTGGCAAGCGTCTGGTGCTGTTTCTGGGGATCGTGGCGGCGATGCTCGTCATGCAGAACGCCATTGGCGTAGGGCTGGCGATGTCGATGGGATTGCCGCCGGGTGTTGGGCTGCTGGGTGGTTCGATCACGCTCGCGGGCGGACATGGGACGGGCGCGGCATGGGGTGAGACGCTCACCACGCGCTATGGCGTGCAGTCGGCGCTGGAAATCGCGATGGCCTGCGCGACCTTCGGGTTGGTGCTGGGCGGCCTGTTGGGCGGTCCGGTGGCGCGCTATCTGGTCGGGCGACTCGGGCGTGCGGGCGTGAGCGTGCCCGGGGTCGATGCCGCGAAAGATGCCGCCCCTGAGGGCTTCGAGCAGCCACACACGGTGCGTCTGATTACGGCGCAGGCGCTGATCGAGACGGTGGCGATGATCGCCATCTGCCTGTTGGGCGGGGAGGTCGTGGCGCGCTGGCTGTCGGAGACGCCGTTCGAGTTGCCGACCTTCGTGTGCGTGCTGTTCACCGGTGTCGTGGTGCGCAACGTGTTGTCGCTCGTGGGATATGAAGTCTTCGAGCGTTCGCTGTCGGTGCTGGGCAACGTCAGCCTGTCGTTGTTTCTGGCGATGGCGCTGATGTCGCTGCGACTGTGGGATCTTTCGACGCTGGCGCTGCCGATGATCGTGATTCTGGTCGTGCAGGCCGTGGCGATGGCGGCGTTTGTGATCTTCGTCACGTTCCGCGCCATGGGGCGAAATTACGATGCAGCGGTGCTCGCTGCGGGCCACTGTGGCTTCGGTCTCGGCGCGACGCCCACGGCCATTGCCAACATGCAGGCGGTGACGGAGCGCTTCGGTCCGTCGCACATCGCCTTCCTGATCGTGCCGATGGTCGGCGCGTTCTTCATCGACATTCTCAACGCCCTCGTCATCAAGGGATTCCTGTCGTTGCCAGTGTTCTGAGTGCGAAAAAAATGCCACCCGAGGGTGGCATTTTTCTTTGGTGCAGAAGCGCAGATGCGTGCGCGCTGCGCCCTGGTGCTTACTTCGCCAGTTTCGCGCGCGCCGCCGCGATGGCGCGCTGCACCTGCGCCGGTGCCGTGCCGCCGATGTGGTTACGGCTGGCGACCGAGCCTTCGAGCGTGAGGTATTCGAAGACGTCTTCACCGACGAGCGGCGAGAACTTCTGCAACTCGGCGAGCGACAGGTCGGCCAGATCGATATCGCGATCCGAGCAGATCTTCACTGCGTGGGCGACGATCTCATGCGCGTCGCGGAACGGCAGACCCTTCTTCACGAGGTAGTCGGCCAGATCGGTCGCCGTCGAGAAGCCTTGCAGCGCAGCGTTGCGCATGTTGGCTTCGCGCACCTTGATGCCCGGCACCATGTCGGCAAAGATTCGCAGCGTGTCGATGACGGTATCGACCGTATCGAACAGCGGTTCCTTGTCTTCCTGATTGTCCTTGTTGTACGCGAGCGGCTGGCCCTTCATCAGCGTCAGCAACGCCATCAGGTGGCCATTCACGCGACCGGTCTTGCCGCGGGCAAGTTCGGGCACGTCCGGGTTCTTCTTCTGCGGCATGATCGAACTGCCCGTGCAGAAACGGTCGGCCAGATCGATGAAACCCACGCGCGGGCTCATCCACAGCACCAGTTCTTCCGAGAAGCGCGAGACGTGCGTCATCACCAGCGCTGCGGCGGCGGTGAATTCGATGGCGAAGTCACGATCCGACACCGCGTCGAGGGAGTTCGTGCAGACCTCTTCGAAGCCGAGCGTCGCGGCAACACGCTCGCGATCGATCGGGTAGCTCGTGCCGGCCAGCGCCGCGGCGCCCAGCGGCAGACGGTTCACGCGGCGGCGCACGTCGATCATGCGCTCGGCATCGCGGCTGAACATCTCGAAGTAAGCCATCAGGTGGTGACCGAACGTCACCGGCTGTGCCACCTGCAGGTGCGTGAAGCCCGGCAGGATCGTGGCGCTGTGCTGCTCGGCCAGATCCAGCAGCGCACGGCGCAGATCGCCGAGGTGCTTGCCGATGCTGTCGATCTCGCTGCGCAGCCACAGGCGGATGTCGGTGGCGACCTGATCGTTACGCGAACGGCCGGTGTGCAGGCGCTTGCCGGCGTCGCCGATCAGCGCGGTGAGACGGGCTTCGATGTTGAGGTGGACGTCTTCGAGATCCAGTTGCCACTCGAACTGACCGCCTTCGATCTCGCTGCGAATCTGCGTCATGCCTCGCTGGATGTCGGCCAGATCCTGCGCGCTGATGATGCCTTGCGCAGCCAGCATGTCGGCGTGAGCGAGCGAACCTTCGATGTCGAACAGCGCGAGTCGCTTGTCGAAGAACACCGACGCGGTATAGCGCTTGACGAGATCGGAAACGGGTTCGGAAAAGCGTGCCGACCAGGCTTCGCCTTTCTTGTGGAGTTGGGAGGTCATTGTCGTAGCGTGGCTAATCGTGGGCCCGTTCAGGCCCGTGGGCGCAAACCGTGGCAAAGCACGGCAAACCGCGATTATACAGCCCCGGGGCCCTTGCTACGACAGCCCAGCGCCGGGAAGGCGGCCTGCGGCGACCCCGGGACAGGGGCCGGCCGCGTTACGGCTCAGTTCGCCATCGATAACGTCCAGACGCGCGGCGGCGCCGAAAGGCACAGGCCGGAGGTCGCTTCGTCGAACGCTGCCCGTTGCAAGGCTTCGAGTTTCGCCGCTTTGGCGATGCGCTCACGGGCCTGATGGATGCGGGCCAGCCGTGTCGGATCGTCGGGCAGGGCGCAAAGGCGTCCGAGGTCGTGCATCAGCGAGGTGCCGAGCTTGTCGAGCGCTGGCCGCAGCCGGGTGCTCAGGTCGACCGGCTCGCCCGGTGCACTGCCGTCGCGGGCCCAGCGCGCCAGCAAGGCCGTCTGCACGAGCTTGCCCGCTTCGATTTGCAGGCGGAAGAAGGTGCGCGCCTGCGCAGGTGTCAGCCCGAACTGGCTGGCGCGCTCGCCCACGCTGTCGAGCAGCGCCTGCTCGCGCGGCGTGTCCTGCACCGGCTTGCCCGAGGCGTACTTGTTTCTGGCGACCGCTTCGCTGATCGCGAGGCGCGCAAGAATGCCGTTCATCAACGGATCCAGCACCGGGTCGACGACGGGCCGGGGCTTCGACGGCTCCGACGGGGATGCGGCGAGCGTTTGCGAGACGACACGCGCCGCGAATCCGCGCACGCCATGCGGTGCGGTCGCAATGGCATAGGACGAGAGGGCGGACGCCCGGGCGCTCTGCTCTGGCGCGGCGCCGTTGGCGGGTGCCGCATGCGCGCTGGTGCTGACGGCAAATGCGGTGGACGCCGTGGTCGCGACGCACGCCGCGAGCCAGGCTACCCGTCGTGTCAAGGTTGCGTGCGCAGGTCGCGTCGGCACCGGATGCACCGGATGCGTCCGGTCCGCCCGGTCCGCCCGGAGTGCATTAAGGAAATGATCGGAATGCATGATGGATTGGCCCCCCGGCAGCCATCGAGTCGAATGCGTCGAAATATACCGCGCTATCCATGGGCTGTCGTTGAGGAGATTCCCAAGGGCGCATGAGCCACCTTTAGGTATCCCGTCCCCATCCGTCCGGTGTGCCTGCCCCGCGCCAGCGTCGGCACGGGGCAGAAGCGGCCGGCTTTTTCGGACGTCAGCCGGTATTGCGCAGCCCGGCGGCAATACCGTTGATGGACAGGTGAATGCCGCGACGCGCCCGTTCGTCCGATTCCCCTGCGCGATGCCGACGCAGCAACTCGACCTGCAAGTGATTGAGCGGATCGAGATACGGGAAGCGGTTCTTGATCGAGCGCGCGAGCATCGGGTTATCCGCCAGACGTTCCTCGTGCCCGGTGATGAGCGCGAGCGCTTGCGACGTGCTCTGCCATTCGGCGACGATGCGGTTGAACACGCGCTTGCGCAGCTTCTCATCCGGTACCAGCTCGGCGTAACGCGATGCCACGGCCAGATCCGTTTTCGAGAGCACCATGTCCATGTTCGAGAGCAGGTTGGCAAAGAACGGCCAGCGCTTGACCATCTGACGCAGCGTGTCGAGACGCTTGTCGCGACCTGCCTTGTCTTCCTTGCTGGCCTTCGCGGGCTTGCCGGACTTGCCGCCGTCGCCGTCGAGATAGGCGCTCACCGCGCTGCCGAAGCCGTACCAGCCGGTAAGCAGCAGACGGCATTGGCCCCACGAGAATCCCCATGGAATGGCGCGCAGGTCTTCGATGCGGCGATGCTTAGGATCGGAGAACTTGCGCGACGCGGGACGCGAGCCGATGTTCAGCTCGGCGATTTCTGCAATCGGCGTGGCCGAGAAGAAGTAGTCGGTAAAGCCGGGCGTTTCGTACACCAGATCGCGATACGCGGCGAACGCCGTATCGGAGAGCGTCTGCATGACCGCTTCGAACGCGGCCAGACGCGGCGGCTGATTGCGGCTCGGCAGCAGCGTGGCTTCGAGCGTCGCGGCGACGATGGTCTCCAGATTGCGGCGTCCGATCTCCGGGTTCGCGAACTTGCTGGCGATGATCTCGCCTTGCTCCGTCAGACGGATCTGCCCGTTCACCGTGCCCGGCGGCTGCGACAGGATGGCCTGATAGGTCGGGCCACCGCCGCGACCGACCGTACCGCCCCGGCCGTGGAACAGCCGCAGGCGGATGCCTTTCTCCTCGAACAGCCGCACCAGCGCCAGTTCGGCCTTATAGAGTTCCCAGTTGGACGTGAGGAAGCCGCCGTCCTTGTTGCTGTCGGAGTAGCCGAGCATGACTTCCTGCTCGCCGCCTTGTTGCGTGACGACCGCCGGCATGCCCGGGATGTCGAAGAACTCGCGCATGATGACCGGCGCGTTGCGCAAGTCGGCGATCGTCTCGAACAGCGGGATGACCATCGCGCCGACCTTCGGCTCGACCGGCTTCGTGCCGTCGCTGCCGAGCGCGCCCTGGAAGAGGCCCGTCTCCTTTTGCAGCAACATGACTTCCACCAGATCGCTGACCGTTTCCGTGTGCGAAATGATGTAGTTGCGTACGGCGCGCGCTCCGAACCGGGCGCGGATGTCGCGCGCGGCGGAGAACACGGCCAGTTCGTCGCGGGTGCGTTGCGAGTATTCGAGATACGGCGAAAAGAGCGGGCGCGCTTCGCGTAGTTCGCGCAGCAGCAGGGCGAGTTTCTCGTGCTCGTCGAGCTTCGCGTAATTCGCTTCGACGCCGGCCTTTGCGAACAACTCAGCAATGACCGCTTCGTGAACGTCCGAACTTTGACGCAGGTCGATGCTCGCGAGATGGAAACCGAACACTTCGGCAGCACGCACCAGCGGTCCGAGGCGCTGAGAGATCAGTGCGCTGCCGTGATGCGCCATGAGCGATGCGACGACCGTGTTCAGATCGGAGATGAATTCGCTGGCGTCGAGGTACGGGCTGGCATTGCCGACGGCACCGCGATGCGGCACGTGACCGACCCACTCGCGCGCAGTCGCCGCCAGTCGCGCGTACACGCCGATCAGCGCGCGGCGGTAGGGCTCGTCGGTGCGGTGCGGGGAGTCGTCCGGCGAGCGGCGGGCGAGCGTGAGCAGGGCGTCGCTGGCACCGGCGAGCAGGTGCGAGACGGAGAGTTCCGCGCCCAGCAAGTGCACCTGTTCGAGGTAGTGCGCGAAGATTTCCGTGGCCTGACGCGTGATCGCCAGTTGCAACGTCTGTGCGGTGACGTTCGGGTTGCCGTCGCGATCGCCGCCGATCCAGCTGCCCATTTGCAGAAAGCGCCCGAGACCTTCTGAGCGCACACTCGGCACGGCGTCGTGCAGCTCGGCGGCTACGTCGTCGTACAGCGCGGGAATTTCCGTCAGGAACGTGCTGCGGTAATACGACAGCGCGTTTTCGATTTCATCGGCCACCGTCAGTCGCGAACTACGCAGCATGCGCGTCTGCCACAGCGTGGTGACGTAGGCGCGCATCGATTCCGTGTTGCGCGCCGACTCGCGCTCGGTGAGCGCGTCGTCACGATGTTCGAGCAAGCGCGCGATTTCGCGCTCGGCGTCGAGAATGCTCTTGCGCTGAACTTCGGTCGGGTGGGCGGTGAGCACCGGCACGATGAGCGCGCTGGCAAAGAAGGCTTGCAGCGTGGCGGGGTCGTCGCGCCCGGCGTCTTTCAGGCTTTGCAGCGCGGCGCTCAGGCTGCCCGGCTGGGGACGGCTGCCGGCGAGCGCATGCACGCGGCGGCGGCGGTTGTGGTGACGATCCTCGGCAATATTGGCCAGATGCGAGAAGTAGCTGAACGCGCGCACGACCTGAATGGCCTTCTCGTTGGTCAGGCCGTTGAGCAGCGTGTCGAGCGCCCTGGCCGCGCTGCGGTCGCCTTCGCGGTGAAAGCGCACGGCGTTCTGGCGGATGGTCTCGACCAGATCGAAGGCGTCGCTCCCCTGTTGCTCGCGCAGCACGTCGCCGAGCAGACGGCCGAGGAAGCGGATGTCCTCACGCAGCGGGGCGTCCTTGTCCTCGCGTGAGCGACGGGCCTTGGGTGTTGCCGTGGATGGGGATGCCTTGACCGCCGCGACCGATGTCGCGCCAGTGCGTGCCGTCCTGGCAGGACTTGATTGACCTGATGGACGTCGCGAGCGGGATGGGGGGGATGAAACCGCGGGTGCTGCCTTCGCGGGGGACGTCTTGCCGACCGACTTGGCCAGGCCCTCTTTCGGGGCTTTTGCCTTTGCGCTGCTCTTCATGTCGCTCCTCTCGAGACCAGCCGTTCGGGCCGGTCAAGCGTGTTACCATTTTTTCTTTTGGTCTTCACGCGGTTGCTGAATGAACTTCGCTTCTCCTGAAACCCTGGTGATCGCTTCACGCGAGAGCCGCCTCGCCATGTGGCAAGCCGAACACGTTCGTGACGCGCTGCACAAATTATATCCGCAGTGTCACGTCAGTATTCTCGGAATGACCACTCGCGGTGACCAAATTCTCGATCGCTCGCTCGCGAAGGTCGGTGGCAAGGGGTTGTTCGTCAAGGAACTCGAGCTGGCGCTGGCCGACGGCCGTGCCGATCTCGCCGTTCACTCGCTCAAGGACGTGCCGATGCAATTGCCGGACGGCTTCACACTGGCGGCCGTGCTCGAGCGCGAAGACCCGTGCGACGCCTTCGTGAGCAACGACTACGACAGCCTCGACGCCTTGCCCGCCGGGGCCGTCGTGGGCACGTCGAGCCTGCGCCGGGAAGTCAGCCTGCGCACGCGTTATCCCCATCTCAAGGTCGCGCCGTTGCGCGGCAACCTGGATACCCGTCTCGGCAAGCTCGACCGGGGCGACTTCTCGGCCATCATTCTGGCGGCGGCGGGGCTCAAGCGCCTTGGGCTCGCCAGCCGCATCCGCGCGATCATTCCGACCGATGCGAGCCTGCCGGCGGCCGGTCAGGGCGCATTGGGCATCGAAGTGCGTGCCGGACGTCCCGAAATCCTGCAATGGCTCGCACCGTTGCACGATGGCAACACTACGCTGGCCGTGAGTGCCGAGCGTGCCGTGTCGCGCGCCCTCGGCGGCTCGTGTCAGGTGCCTTTGGGGGCGTACGCCGAATTCTCGCCGCAGGGTGAACTGGCGTTGCGCGCGTTCATTGCCTCGACCGACGGCGCGACGGTGCTGCGCGCGGCGGGTTCCGCCCGGGTGGCGCAGGGTGACGTGTCCGGCGCCGAAGCGCTGGGGCAGCGCGTGGCGCAGGAACTGATCGACGCGGGCGGGCTGGCGCTGGTGCCGCCGCCCGAGCCGAAGGACACCGCCGTTTGACGCCGCGCGCACCGCTGCCACCGGCGTCGCCGAACTCGGCCGCTACGGCTGGTACGCCTGCCACGCCCGTGCGCACCGTGGCCGTGAGCGCCGCACCGTGCGCGATCCTCACCCGGCCGGACGGGCAGGCCCAAACGCTGGCCCGTGCGCTGCACGCCGAAGGGATCGATACGCTCGAATTCCCGCTGCTGCACATCGCCGCGCAAGCCGATCCCGAAGCGCTGGCGGCGCTCGACGCGGCGCTAGCGTCGCTGTCGTCCTACGCGCTGGCTGTATTCGTCTCACCCAATGCCGTCATGCATGCGCTTGCGCGACTGACGTATCTGCAACCGGCGAACGGCGACGGTACGACAAACGCGGACGAGGTGAGGGGAGTGGGTGAAGCGGGTGCGCGCTGGCCGCAAACGTTGCCCGTGGCCGTGGTCGGCCCCGGCAGCGCGCAGGCGCTGGCCGACGCCGGCATTGCGTCGCCCGGACATCGTGTCATCGTGCCGCCGGGCGGTCCCGACGCGCGCTTCGACTCCGAGGCGTTGCTTGAGGAGCTCGATCTGCCCGCGCTCGCGGGACGACGTGTGTTGTTGGTTCGGGGCGATGGCGGTCGCGAATTGCTGGCCGATACGCTGCGGGCGAACGGCGCGCAGCTCGATATCGTGAGCGCGTACACGCGTCGTGCGCCCTCGCCCGACGCGGCGGCCTGGGCCGCGCTCGAAGCCCGGCTCGCCTCGCACGATGGCGCCGAGCGGTGTGCCTGGGTGCTGACCAGCTCGGAAGCGGTCCGGCACCTCGCTACGCTACTCGCGGCGCGCTACGGTACCCGTGACGGCGTGCATACCCCGGGCACCCCGCAAGTGCTGGCCCAAATCCTTGCCGCACCGTGCTTTACTTCGCATACCCGCATCGCAGATGCCGCGCGCTCGGCGGGGTTTGATAGGATTACGCAGTGCGCGCCCGGCGACGACAACTTGCTGGCCGCACTCAAAACATGGGCGGATCCCATTCAAGTCAAGCATGACGACAGATAATCGCGTTCCAGAGTCTTCCCAGAACCCGTCGGTGTCGACCGGCACGACGGCGAATTCACCCGCTACCGGCGGCGCGACCGCAGGGGCGACCTATAGCGCCGCAGGCAGTCCTCCGGCATGGCAACCGCCCGAGCCACCGCAGAAGCGTCGCGGCTCGGGGGCGGCGCTGCCGTGGCTGCTGTTCGTGCTGGTGTCCGCCGGCGCGGGCATCGGCGGCTGGTCGCTCAACCAGAAGCTCGACCGCGTGCAGCAGGAAATGGCGCGCCGTCAGCAGGCGGGCGACTCGCAGGTGATGCAGGCGCAGGTGCGCACCGCGCAGGCGCTCGATAACCAGCGCGACCTCCAGAACCGGCTCACCGCGCTGGAAGGCCGTGTGTCCGACTCGCGCAGTCAGCAGGCCGCGCTCGAACAGCTCTATCAGGAACTGGCGCACAACCGCGACGAGTGGGTGCTCGCCGAGACCGAGCAGATCGTCACGAGTGCGAATCAACAGTTGCAACTGACGGGCAACGTGCGCGGTGCATTGATCGCGCTGGAAGGCGCCGATGCGCGTCTGGCCCGCACTGGCGCGCCACAACTCGCGGGCGTGCGCGATGCCTTGAAGAAGGACATCGACCGCCTCAAAGCGGTGCCTGCGGCCGATCTTCCGCAACTGACCGGCAAGCTCGATCAGGCCATCGCCATGATCGACACGCTGCCGTTGCAGGCCGAAGAACAGCGCGTCGCACCGAAGACGGACGCCAGCGGCCCGAGCGGTGCTGGCGAGACCGGCTGGACGGCCACGTGGCACCGCCTGTCCGGCGAGATGCTCGGCAGCCTCAAGCAACTGGTGCAGGTACGCCGCCTCGACGATCCTGACGTGATGCTCGTCGCGCCCGAGCAGGGCGCCTTCCTGCGTGCGAACCTCAAGCTGCGCTTGCTCAACGCCCGACTGGCGCTGCTCGCCCGCAACGCGTCGGCGGTGCATAGCGACGTGCTGGTCGCGCAGGCCGCGCTCGACAAGTACTTCGACGCCAAGTCGCGCCGCATCGCCGCCGTCAAAACGTTGCTCGACCAGGTCGATTCAGGCTCGCGCACCATCGAACTGCCGACCCTTGACGCCAGCCTGACCGCCATCGGTCAGGTCAAGGACGTCAAGGAAAAGCCGTAAGGAGCCGGGCATGCGAGGACTGATCTGGTTGACGCTCCTGTTCGCGGTGGCGGCCGGTTTTGCCGTACTGGCCACGTTCAATCACGGGCAGGTGGTGATGCTGGTGCCGCCGTACCGGGTGGACGTATCGCTGAACCTGTTCGTGCTGGCGCTGCTGGCCCTGTTCGTTGCGCTGTACGTCATCATTCGGATTTTGCGCAACATCTACAAGATGCCGGAACGTGTCGCTGCGTACCGCAATCGCCAACGCAGCCGTCGCGCGAACATCGCGCTGCGCGACGCGGTGGCGAACCTCTTCGCCGGACGTTACACGCGTGCGGAAAAGGCGGCGCGCGAAGCGGCGGAGCAGGACGACAATCGCGGTGTGGCCGCGATCATCGGTGCGCGTGCGGCGCATCGCATGCGCGAGTTCGCGCGTCGAGATACGTGGCTGGCGGAAGCGCAGGGCGCGAATCTGGAAGAGGCGCGCTTGTTGCAGACGGCCGAGTTGCGTGTCGACAATCGTGATGCACAAGGCGCGCTCGATGCGCTGACCGAGATGCGTGCGCAGGGCGCGCGACGCATGCAGGCGCAACTCGTGGCATTGCGTGCACATCAGCATCTCAAGCACTGGCCCGAGGTGCTGAACCTGCTCAAGATGCTGGAAAAGCGTGAGGCGTTGCACCCGGCGCTGGCGGCCAAGCTCAAGCAGACGGCCAGCGAGGGCATTCTGCGTGACCATCGTCACGATGCGGATGCGCTGCTCAAGTGCTGGCACGAGCTGCCGGCGGATGCCCGCACGTCGGCGCGTATCGCGGATGTCGCCGCCGAACTGCTGATTTCGCTGGACCGTCCGCGTGAAGCGCGCGATATCGTCGAAGCGGCGTTGGCCGAGCATTGGGACGCACGCTTGCTGCGTCGCTATGCCGAGTGCGCGGGCGGCGACGCCCTGCCGCTCATCCAGAAGGCGGAAGCCTGGCAGCAGCGGCATCCGAACGATCCCGATCTGCTCTACGCGCTGGGCAAGCTGTGCCAGCACCAGCGGTTGTGGGGCAAGGCGCAGACGTTCCTCGAAGGCGCATTGCGTCACACCGACGACCGGCATTTGCAGCAGCGTCTGCATCTGGCGCTGGCGCAACTCTTCGAAGGGCTGGGGCAGATGGATCAGGCCAATCGTCACTACCGGGCCTGCGCCACGGCTTGAGATACCGAGCGCCCATGTTTGACCGACAACACCCGCCGCGAGCGGGTGTTGTCGTTTATGGCGAATGCAACGATGGTGAGTCAGTCGTCAACGATCGACCCATGCCCGGATGCATACCGTTCACGCGCTGCGGCATGTCGCCCGGTGTCGCTTTCGCAGGCGCGCCGATCGTTACCTCGTTGGCCCTCATCGGCATCGCCTGGTGCTTATGGGAATTTCTGCTGCGAACGCTGCGCCAAGGCCCTCAATCCGGCTGCCGATGCCGCTGCGCCCGGGGCTACCCCCAATGCAAAGGCACTTTGGCCGGCATTGTTGAAATCGTTTGAGAACGTGAGTCGGGTGTTTGCCGACGGGCGACTGTCGGTTGGCGTCTGACGCGTCTCGATGACGTTGGACGGTGTCCGGCGAGCGTCTGAGGGACCGGTTAGGGGCGGCACGATAAGTCTCTCCTTGATGGGGGCGAACGTTGCACTGTGCGACACGCCTCGCAGGCGCGTCTTTCACAATCCGTTCGGGTGAACGGCGTGAGGGGAAATCACAACCGACACCCGCGTCGATGCGGGTGTCGCGATGAACGGTACGGTAGCGCCGTCAGTCCATCATCGTGCGCTTGTACTCGTCGCAGACCGCTTCGAGGGTTGTGTCCAGTTGGCTCGTCAGATCGTCGAAGCCCCGGCGGCGGCATGTCGTGCGCAGGTCGTCGAGCATCTGGGCGCACTCGTCCGGCCCGAAGACCAGATAGTCGAAATCACCGCGCATCATGACGATCGGCTCGAGATGTTCGATGAGCGCTCGCGTGTCTTCGTCGGACAGGCGGTCAACGCGCTCCGAGATGGCTTCGACGACGGCTTTCACGTCGTCGGCAAACATACGCCGGTCGTTGCTCGTGAGGGTGCGTGCAATCGCCGCCATCTCGCTGGTCGGCACCGCCCCGAACAGTTCGGACGCCAGTTCGCGCCAGCCGCCGTGACCGGCGAACGTACATGCCGCCTCGACGAGCGCCATGGCCGCAGGCGTCTGCTCCGCCTCGCTCAGCAAGCCGATGAAGCGTGCGAGGGGCACGAGACGTTGCGCCGTCGTACACGCGCTCGAGCGCTGCATGCCGTCGAGCAAGTCGCGCCATTCGCTCGCGCGCCTGTCGGCTGGCCCATCGGCAATCGCATGGAGCCGGTGCGCCACCAGATGTTCGATGCTGGCATTCGTCGACGCTTGCGCCAGCGCCTGGGCGCCGTCGCCCGACGTCTTGCTGCAAGTGAGCAGCATGGCGCGTGCGGCATGCTCCGTACGCGCCTCGAAGCGCATCGTGAGTGCGACAACGCGCTCGAACGCCGTGGTCCAGTGCGCAAGCGCCTGATCGCTCTCGAGACGTCGCAACAGCCCTTCGAGCAGATGATGGGCATCGGCGTAGTGCCCCTTGTCGAGCACGACATCGACGGCGCGCGATGCCAGCGTGGCAAACCAGTCGGAGGCCTGCGCAGCGGGATCGCCGAGCACAAGCAGGGCCTTACGCAGCACCGGCTCCGGAATCGACGGACCGGTGCGATAACGCATACCCGAGGTCGACGGCTTGGGTTCGAGCGCCGGGATCTCGCGCAAGGCGGACAGACGCTTCCAGTGCGCTGCGTGGGTGGCGTCGTCGCCACCGAGGGCCGTGGCGAAGTCGCGCTTGCCGATGGCAGGACGCGTCACGCTCGCGGCGTCGTCGGTCGACAACGGGAGTTCGAACAGGCCAGTGAAGTCGACGCGCCAATCGCTGGCCGCAAGGCCCAACGACGGTAGCGACGCCGGCGGAGGTGGCGACGGCACGGCGGGCAGCGTGTCGTCAGTGGGGGTCACCGCAGGTGGGCTGAGGGGCGCCTGAATCGCTTGCCAGAAATCGTAAGGGAAGAGGGCGCGCGAGGGCGTCGTAGGGGGTGGGGTGCCAGAGGGTGCCACTGTCGTCACGCAAGCGGTCGACGTCGAGGTCGACGTCGTGTTGCACGCCGTGGTGGCATCGACCGGCAATGCGGTGTGAGTCAGACGTGAAGAAGGAAACAATGCGGACTCCTGACAGGTCATGAAGGAGCCAGCACTGTGCCGGGTTGTCCGGCGAGAGACTTTGCCGCTCGTGTCAGGGCTTTTCTGATTGGGCCGACGGGTTCAGGCGTTTGAGCACGCTTTGCAGATGGAATCCGGTGCCGGGATCGAACAAGTCGAATCTGTCGGAGATGGCGCGGTGTACGTATTCTCGAACCGCCGAGCCGTCTGCTCGTGTGTGCTCGATGAGTCCTTCGGCAACGTCTGCCCGGACCGCGTTGTCGTCGATCATCGCCAGTCCCTCATGAACGAACGCAATTCTGGCAGCGGGCGTTGCGCGTGGCGTCGCCGATGCGATCAGGCGCTTGGCCAACTGACTGGCCGCCAGATGGCGGTTTTCGCCTTCGGGGATCAGTGTGATCGCGTTGCCGTGAAGGGCAATGTCGGCGGTAGTCGACGCTATGGATTGGCGGTCCAGTTGCACAAAGGCTTTGTTCCATCCGTCGTAACGCTGCTCGGCGCGCATGTATTCAAGCTTCCAGATGGCGGTAGCGCGCCAAAGCTTGTCAGCGTCGGCCGCGCTAAAGCCCGTGAGATTTCGCTGTATTCCCCACGCGACCAGATGCTGCTTGTTGCCGAATACGGTCGCGGTTTGCCGGAAAAAGGCCTCGATCAATGGCGTAGCGCTCGCCAGTTGTTTCATGCCGCTGAAAATCTGGCCGACATACGTCGCAAACTCGCCGGGCTTGCCAATGGTGACGTAGAAGTTGTGCAGATACGAGATCACGAATTCCGCTGCGGGCGGTCGATGATCTTCCTGCAAGAGGTCGATGGCGTTCGCGAATGCCGCCAGTTTGGTGGGCGCCATGGTTTCGGCTGGACAGGCTTCCCGGTCGATCAGATAAAACCACGCGTCATAGCGGTTTGTCTCAGCGACGGTGAGCAAGTCGCCCAGTGCGGCGGGCCGGGATGCCGGGGACGCCGATGCTGGCACTGTAGCGGGTACTTGATAGACGGGGGGAAGCTTGGCAAATGCGGCGGCACCGCGTGCACGCGCTGCGGCTTTCTCCGCCGCTGACGAGTTCGGCGTGCAGAGGGAGGACGCTTTCGTGCCGAAAACACGTTGCGTGATGCTGGAGAGAAAGCTGCCCGACGTGGTCGAACTGTGCGAAGCGGAACGCACGGCGTTGAGATCCCGTCGAATCGCCTGCGACGGCCCGGCCACTGCCGATGGTGGTCCGGACGATTGCGGTTCGAATGTCGAATACTGCACTTGATTCGTAGGCTTTGCCCCCGATAGTGGTTGAGTGCCGCCCATGACTAACTCCTCGATGTGTGAAAAGGAGTGCTCACAGTGAGGCCACTATCGGTGGACCACTTTCGGGAATGTCGGCGAACTACGGGGAACGGTACGGGGATGAGCGATACCTGCAAATCCCCGCGTGGGAAGGGCTTGGACGGGCTTGGAAGGACTTGTCGGATCGTCGCGGAGCGATCCGACGTGCTTTACTCGATGGCCGTCGCTTCGTTCCCGGAGCTTTGACGCAGCGGAATTTCCGGCAGACGGCCCAGCGCGACGATCGCCAGCGCGGCGATCAGCGCACTGCCGCCGAAGAACGCACCGAATGCGATTCGCAGGTGTTCCGTCATCCCGGCCGGGGCGCCGCCGGGTCGCAGGAAGTCGGTGAGTTCGCGCGGGGCGCTGCCGTCGTCGCCGGAGACCAGCAAGCCGACGATCAGCGCGCCGAACATCGCCACCCCGATCATGCCGCCGAGCGCGCGGAAGAACGCATGCGCTGCCGTGGCAATGCCGATGTCGCGCGGCGCCACGGCGTTCTGTGTGGCCACCGTCATGACCGGCATCGCAGAGCCGAACCCGATCCCGACCAACCCGAGACAGATGCCGATTACCGTGAGCGGCAACGACTGCACCCCTGCGGCAATGACCGCGAGTCCGATAAACGCCACCGGCAGGCCGATCTGCGGCGGCCGCTTGTAGTGTCCCGTCTTGCGCATGTAATGCCCGGCGCTAAGCGCGCCGACCACGATACCGAGCAGCGGCAAGATCAGCATCAGCCCGGAACTGCTGGCCGATTCACCACGTTGCAGTTGCAGATAGAGCGGCACATAGATGCCGATGCTGATGTTGACCATCATCACCAGCACGGCCATCGTCGAGGTCATGCGAAACACCGGGTTGGCGAGGAGCGCGACGGGCAACAACGGTTCGCGCACCGTACGTTGGTGCCGCAGGAACACGGCGCCGATCACCACGGCAGCCACGACCAATCCGCCGATTTCCGCCGACACCCACGCATACCGATGCCCGCCCCACGTGAGCGCGAGCAGCAGGCAGACGGTGGCGACGATCAGCAGCAGCGAGCCGAGATAGTCGATGCTCGGCTTGCCGTCGCGACGCGGCAGACGTCGCAGCGCGCGGTCGCTCAGATAGATCGCGAGCAGACCGAGCGGAATGTTGATCCAGAAGATGAGCGTCCAGTTGAGGTACTGGGCGAACACGCCGCCCGTGACCGGCCCGGCCACGCCGGAGACCGCGAACATCCCCGAGATGTAGCCCTGATAGCGGCCGCGCTCGCGCGGCGAAACGATATCCGCAATCACCGTGTTCGACAGCGCGATCAATCCGCCGCCGCCCAACCCCTGCACGCCGCGTGCAAGGATCAGCGCGAGCATGCTGGGCGCGAGCGCACACAGCACCGAGCCCACGAGAAAGACGGTGACGCTCACGGCGATCACGACGCGTCGCCCGAACAGGTCGGAGAGTTTGCCGACGATGGGCGTAATCGCCGTCGACGACAGCAGGTAGGCGGTGACGACCCATGAGACGGCGTCGAAGCTGCCGAGGTCTCGGGCAATGGTCGGCAAGGCGGGCGCGACGATGGTCTGGTCGAGCGAGCCGAGAAACATGATGAGCAGCAGGCCCGTGAGGATCGACTTGACCTCGTTGGGCGTGAGCGAGACGCCGGCCGGCGTCGTCTGTGAGTCGTTGGCGGGCATGCGAATCTGCGAAGCGTAGGGGGCAGGGGGCAATCGCTCAGGGAGCAAAAAACAAGCCGTCCCGAGCGGGGACGGCCTGATTTCTGCCAAACATGTTACTCCCACTGTGGCGACCCGGCCAGTCGCCCCGTGGCGTCTCGGTCTCGACGATCAAGACGCCGTTTCGACAAGCGAACTGTGTGTCGTGCCGACAAGTCGGGCTACTGATTCACCAATCGCGCCGGGACGGCCAGCGTCAGCAACCCGCCCAGAATCATGAACACGGTGAGCAGGAACATGCCGCTGTTGGTACTTTGGGTGGCGTCCTTGAGAAAGCCGATGAGATAGGGGCCGACGAACCCGGCCAGATTGCCCAGCGAGTTGATCATCGCGATACCTGCGGCGGCCGCCGTGCCGCCGAGAAAGGCCGTGGGCAGACTCCAGAACAGCGGCAGCACGATCATGATGCCCATCGTGGCGAGCGTGAGCGCGACCATCGCGAGTTGCGTGTTGTGGCTCCACACTGTCGAGAGGAACAGGCCGATCGCGCCGAGGAATGCCGGAATCGCGATGTGCCAGCGACGCTCGCCGCGCAGATCCGAGCGACGCCCCACAAGCACCATCGCGATCACCGCGAAGAAGTACGGAATCGCGGTGAGCAGCCCGATCTGCAACGGGTCCGTCACGCCGGTGCTCTTGATGATCGTCGGCAGCCAGAAGCCCACGCCATACAGGCCGATCACGAACGAGAAGTAGATGAGGCTCATCATCCACACGCGCGGGCTGGAGAACACCTGACGCAGCGGCAGGTCTTCCTTGGTCAGCACGTCGCTCGCGATGTTGCGTTCGAGCAGTGCCTTCTCGTCATCGTTCAGCCATTTGGCATCGCGAATCCGGTCGTTGAGCACGAACAGCACGGCAATGCCGATCACGACCGACGGAATCGCTTCGAGCAGGAACATCCACTGCCATCCGGCCAGACCGTTCACGCCGCTCATGTCCTTGAGAATCCAGCCCGAGAGCGGTCCGCCGATCAGGCCCGAGAGCGCCACGGCCGTCATGAACCACGCCGTCATGCGCCCGCGCCGCGACGCCGGGTACCAATAGGTGATGTAAAGGATGATGCCGGGGAAGAAACCGGCTTCCGCCACGCCGAGCAGGAAACGCATGACGTAGAACATCGACGGCGTGGTGACGTACATCGTCGCGCCGGAAATGATGCCCCACGAGATCATGATCCGCGCGATCCACACGCGCGCGCCCACCCGATGCAGGATCACGTTGCTGGGGACTTCGAAGATGAAGTAGCCGATGAAGAAGATGCCGGCGCCCAGACCGAACACCGTCTCGGAGAATTGCAGGTCGCCGACCATCTGCAACTTGGCGAAGCCCACGTTCACGCGGTCGAGATACGCGACCACGTAGCACAGCAGCAGGAACGGAATCAGCCGCCAGCCGACCTTGCGGTACGTGGTAGCTTCGAAGTCGGCATCGGGGGCGCCGGACATTGACGAGGGGGGCGTCGGAACGCTGTTCATACGGAATCTCCTCCGGTTTGACGAGGTGTTGTCTAGTTATGTTTGTGTGACAACTACGGGTGCTACCGACTGCTGGAAACGCAATGAACTTCGGCGTACGGATGTTGGGAGAACTCGGGCAGCGCGCCTCAGATGCAGCGCCCGCCGTCGACTTCGAGGCACACGCCGGTGATGAAGGCGGCGTCGTCGCTTGCGAGGTAGAGACAGGCGTTGGCGATGTCCTGGGGGGTGGAGAAGCGTCCCAGCGGAATGCCTGCGAGGAATTTGGCGCGGTTCTCGGGCGTGTTGGGCACACCCATGAATTCGGCAGTGAGTCCTGTGTCGCCGATGACCGGATTGACGCAGTTCACGCGAATGTTCTGCGGCCCGAATTCGGCGGCCATCGCCTTGCTTGCGGTGATCACGGCGCCTTTGCTGCCGTTGTACCAGACGAGGCCCGGACGCGGGCGCACCCCGGCCGTCGAGGCGATGTTGATCATCACGCCGCCGCCGCGCTGCTGGAAATACGGGATGACCGCGCGCGCACTCCAGAAGATGCTTTTCACGTTCACCGCATAGACACGGTCGAACTCGGCCTCGGTGACTTCGAGCAACGGCTTGTTGCGGTGCGTGGTGCCCGCGTTGTTGACCACGATGTCGAGATGTCCGAAGCGCGTCACGGCTTCGTCGAGTAGTGTGACGTGATCGCCTTCGAGGGAAACGTCGCCGTACACGAACGCGGCGCGTCCGCCCGCGTCGGCGATCTCGCGCGCCACTCGCTCACCGGCTTCGCGATTCAGATCGTTCACGATGACAGCAGCGCCTTCGCGTGCGAACGTCCTGGCAATGCCTTCGCCGAATCCCGATCCGGCGCCTGTCACGATAGCCACTTTCTCTTGCAAACGCATGCCTTGTCTCCAAAGGTCCCTGATGTGCATTTTTCGACGCGAAGCGCCCGGTGGTCAGGGAGCCTTTGGCGCTTCACTGCGATCTGTTCGTTGCGATCTGCTTCAGGTGGCGTGATGCTGAGGACTGCCGGGTGCGGCGTATCAACCGTGCCGGATGGCGACGGTCTTGAGCGTCGTGAACCCGTAAAGCGCTTCGAAGCCTTTCTCGCGGCCGTGGCCGGAGTGCTTCATGCCGCCGAAGGGCAACTCCACACCACCGCCTGCGCCGTAGTTGTTGATGAAGACCTGCCCTGCGCGGATGTGGCGCGCCAGACGCATCTGTCGTCCGCCGTCGCGCGTCCAGACCCCGGCGGCGAGCCCGTAAGGCGTGCCGTTGGCCAGACGCACGGCATCCGCTTCGTCGGTGAAGGGCATGGCCGCCAGTACCGGCCCGAACACTTCTTCGCGCGCCAGACGATGCGTGTCCGGCACGTCGCGCAGTAGCGTGGGCGCCTGATAGAACCCCGCTTCGGGCGCGCTGCCGATCACTTCGCCCTGCGACATGACGGCAATGCCGTCGTGCTGCGCTTCGGACAGGAAGTCCCACACACGCTGCTGCTGACGGGCATTGATGAGCGGGCCGAGGTCGAGATCGTCCTGCGACGGTCCCACGCGCAGGCGTGCGAACGCGTCTGCCAGATGGGCGAGCACGGTTTCGTAGGCGTCGCGCTGCACGAGCAGGCGGCTGCCTGCCGAGCATGTCTGCCCGGCGTTCTGCACGATGGCGTTCACGACGACCGGCAGCACGGCGTCCATGTCGGCATCGGCGAAGACGATCTGCGGCGACTTGCCGCCGAGTTCGAGCGTGACCGGCGTGTGGTGCTCGGCGGCCATCTGCGAGATCAGCGTGCCGGTCGCGGGCGAGCCGGTGAACGAGATGTGGTCGATGCCCGGATGCCGGGCGAGCGCCGCACCGGCCTCGGCGCCGTAACCCGTCACGATGTTGAGCGCGCCCGCGGGCAGACCGGCTTCCTTCGACAGTTCGGCCACCCGCAGCAGCGACAGGCAGGCGTCTTCGGCCGGTTTGACGACACAGGCGTTGCCGGTCGCAAGGGCTGCGGCGACGCTACGGCCGAAGATTTGCAGCGGGTAATTCCACGGAATGATGTGACCGGTCACGCCATGCGGCTCGCGCACCGTAAAGACGGTGAAGCCCTGCTGATAGGGAATGGTCTCGCCATGGAGCTTGTCGGCCGCGCCGGCGTAGAACTCGAAGTAACGCACGATGGCCGCCGCGTCGGCGCGCGCCTGCTTGAGCGGCTTGCCGGTATCGCGGGCTTCGAGTTGTGCGAGTTCTTCCTGATGTTTGGCGAGCAGCGTCGAGAGGGCGTATAGCGTGCGCCCGCGCTCGGCGGCGGCCGTGTGGCCCCAGTCGCCGTCGAAGGCGGCGCGCGCCGCGCGCACGGCACGGTCGATGTCTTCGGCGTCGCCCCGGGCGATTTCGGTGAACGGCTGGCCGTCGGACGGATCGATGACAGCAATGACCGTGTTCGCGGCACCTGCGGAAGCGGCGGAAACCCCGGCGCGTTTGGCGGGGGCAACCCACTGATTGCCGATGAAGTGTGTAGCTTCGGGCATGTCGACGGCACCTCGTGTGAAGGGTGGAGCCATTATCACTTAACTCACGAGAGCGTTGACCGCCGTATGGGTCACATCCGCATAAACACCTAAAATGAGCGCATTGCAATTAAAGATATTTTATTGCAATTTTTTCTCGCCTATCCTTGATTACAACAAATCGCCAGACGGGCGTCTGGCATGGCAACACCGCTCGTTGCGTACAGTCATAGCAGACGGCGAGGCACGCAGCGGGGCAGTCGAACCGACGCATTCAGGAGCAGGCAGGCAATGAACGACGCAGTCACGCAAGAGACCCTGTTGAACCGGTTGCAGGACGCGCTGGGCGCGGATGCCGTGCTCACGAGCGAGCCCGACACCGCCGGTTACACGGAAGACTGGCGCGGGCGCTACCGGGGCGAAGCCCTGTGCGTGGTGCTGCCGTCGTCGACCGAGCAGGTCAGCGACATTGTGAAGCTGTGCGCGGCTGCCGGGGTGCCGATCCTCCCACAGGGTGGTAATACGAGCCTGTGCGGCGGCGCGGTGCCGGCAACCGGCGGCCCGGCCCCTGTGATCTTGAATCTGGCGCGCATGCGTCATATCCGTCAGATCGACGCGGCCAACGGCTCGATGGTCGTCGAAGCTGGGTGCATTCTGAAAACCGTGCAGGATGCGGCGGCCGACGTCGGGCGTCTCTACCCGGTCAGTCTCGGCGCCGAGGGGTCGTGCCAGATCGGCGGCACGCTCTCGACCAATGCGGGCGGCACGAGCGTGCTGCGATACGGCAACACCCGCGAGAACGTGCTGGGTCTCGAAGTCGTGCTGGCCGACGGCACGGTCTGGGACGGACTGCGCGCGCTGCGCAAGGACAACACCGGCATCGATCTCAAGCATCTGTTCATCGGCGCAGAGGGCACGCTGGGCATCATCACGGCGGCGGCGCTCAAGCTGCATCCGCTGCCCACGCATCACGCGCTTGCCTGGTTCGCCCCGCGCGATCCGGCTGCCGCGCAGCAGATTCTCGGCATGTTCCAGAACGCCTGCGGCTCGCGTCTGTCCGCGTTCGAAATCATGAATCGTCACCAGTTGGAGCTGGTGCTGGCGAACGTGCCGAATCGCCGCAATCCGCTCTCCGGCGCGCATGCCTGGCACGTGCTTGTCGAACTGGGCGACACGCGCGACGCCGAAGGGCTCGAAGCCGTACTGACCGAAACGTTGGGCGACGCCATCGAGAAGGGGCTGGTGGAAGACGCCGTCATTGCCGCGAACGAAACGCAGCGCGCCGACCTGTGGGAAGTGCGTCACAGCGTGAGCGAGGCGAACAAGAAGGCCGCCATCGGTCTCACGACCGACTGCGCCGTGCCGGTGTCGAGCGTTCCCGAATTCATCGAAGCGTCCACGCGTGCGGTGCATGCCATCGTGCCGGGGCTCGATATCGCCATCGTCGGCCACATGGGCGACGGCAACGTGCACTTCATTCCGATGTTCTCGTTCGCCGCGTGGGCGGCGCTCGCCGACAGCGCGGCCATGGGCGACGCGATGCGCGCCTGTGTGAACGACGTCGCGGCGCGTCTGTCGGGCACGTTCAGCGCGGAACACGGCGTCGGCCAGACGGGCCTGCCGCTGATGCAGCGCTACAAGGCGCCGGCGGAGCTTGCCCTGATGCGCACTGTGAAGGCCGCGCTCGATCCGAACCAGCTGTTCAACCCGGGGCGCCTCATTCCCTGAGCGGCCGGCACATCCACGACATTTTCGTTTTTCACGTTTTGCTGTTTGTTTTGCCATAACTGCGCGCGCGGCGGCTGTGCCGAAATCGCGTCCGTCGCCGCGCCCACCCTCCCAGTCAAGACCGGAGACCATGATGAAACGCAAGACCTCCGCAAGCCCGCTCGATTCCGTAGACAACAACGCAGCGTCGCTCGCACAACCGGGCCGTCGCACGGCCATGAAGACGGCGCTCGTCGGCGCGGCCGCCGTTGCCTTCCCGTTCGTGTGGACGCCGTCGCGTGCGGCGTCCAAGCGCATCGTCGTGCGTGACGACGGCGGCATCTACACGAAGGCGTACGACGCCGTGTACTACAAGCCGTTCGCCAAGGCGACGGGCATCGAAGTCGTCGGTGTGCAGGCGAACGCCGAGCCGACCGCGCAGATCAAGAGCATGGTCGAAGCCGGCAGCTATACGTGGGACATGGCGAAGATCAGCCAGCCCGCGATCCTGTTGCTGACCGGCGGGGGCAAGGAGTATCTGGAGCGTCACGGTCTCGAGTCGGACCCGACCATCGCCAAGATCCCGAAGCAGTACATGTCGCCGTTCGGCGTGGGGACCAACGTCTACTCGACGGTGCTGGCCTATCGCACCGACGCGTTCAAGGGCCGCAAGGCGCCGACGTCGTGGGCCGACCTGTGGAACGTGAAGGACTTCCCGGGCCGCCGCTCGATTCGCAAGTATCCGTTCGACACCATCGAGCAGGCGCTGCTCGCCGACGGCGTTGCGCCGGGCTCGGTGTATCCGTGCGACTTCGACCGCGCTTTCAAGAGCCTGGACAAGATCGCCAAGCAGGTCGCCGTGTGGTGGACGACCGGTGCACAGGTCGAGCAGATGCTCGGCTCGGGCGAAGTGGACATGGTCGCCACGTGGGCCTCGCGTGCGCAGTCGGCACAGGCCAACGGCGTGCCGGTCGAGATCGTCTGGAACCAGAACATCTGGGGTGTCGATAACTGGTCGATTCTCAAGGGCACGCCGAACGCGGCCGCTTGCCGCGAGTTCATCAAGTTCGCGAGCGATCCGAAGCGTCAGGCGGAACTGGTCAAGTACTTCCCCGCCGGCATGACGCAGCCCGAAGCGTTCAACTACGTGAAGCCGGAGATCGCAAAGAACTGCCCGACCTTCCCGGACAACATGAAGAGCGGCGTGCACATCAACGCCCAGTTCTGGCAGCAGAACCAGAGCGTTGCGCTCGAACGTTTCAACCGCTGGATCCTGACCTGATCCTCACCTGCCGTTCCGTTTCATGTTTTTTGGGGTGCTGATCTCATGACCGTTGCCAATCTTCAAGTCTCGGGCCTGTCCAAACGCTACGGCGATTTCGTAGCGCTGGCGCCGACCGATCTCGATGTCGCCCAGGGCGAATTCCTGACCTTGCTCGGCCCCAGCGGCTCGGGCAAGACCACGTTGCTCTCGCTCATCGCCGGTCTGTCGCAGCCCGATGCGGGCGCTATCCGCATCAATGGGGCCGATGTCACGTACGGTGCGCCGTACGAGCGCGACATCGGCATGGTGTTCCAGAACTACGCGCTGTTCCCCCACATGACGGTGGCGGAAAACATCGCGTTCCCGTTGCAGATGCGTCGCGTTGATGCCGCCGAGGCTCGCAAGATGGTCATGAACGCGCTGGAAATGGTGCATCTGCCGCACGTGGCAGAGCGCTATCCGCGCGAACTCTCGGGTGGTCAGCAGCAACGTATTGCGCTGGCGCGCTGCATGGTCTACCGGCCGTCGATCATCCTGATGGACGAGCCGCTGGGCGCGCTCGACAAGAAGCTGCGCGATCACATGCAGCTCGAAATCAAGCGCATCCACCGTGAGCTCGGCACCACCATCGTGTACGTCACGCACGATCAGGAAGAAGCGATGACGATGTCCGATCGCATCTGCCTGATGAACGCCGGCGAGATCGCGCAACTGGGCACGCCGGACGATCTGTATTTCCGTCCGAAGAGCGTGTTCGTTGCCGACTTCCTCGGTGAATCCAATCTGCTCGACGCCACGGTGCTCGAACGTGCGGGCGATCAGGTGCGCGTGGCGATGCCGGGTGTCGATGCCACCGGTGGTGCCGGCGCGATGGTCTACGACGCGCAGATCGAGCGCGGCCGTCCGGTCAAGCTCATGCTGCGTCCGCAGAACCTGCACATTCACGACGGTCGATCGGGCGCCGACGGTGTGGCCACGATTTCGGCGAAGCTCACCGACATCATGGTCACTGGCGGCATGACGAAGCTGTATCTGCAATCGGCGGTGACGGGCGGCGACGCGAGCAAGTCGCTCGTGGCGGCCTTCCCGACGCATCGCCAGGGTAACCGTTACGAAATCGGTCAGACGCTGGGCCTCGCCTGGCACGCCGACGACGCCGTGGCGATCGCGGGGTAAGTCATGAGTGCTTCCGCCGTGGTTCGCCCTTCGTCCTCCCAACCCTCGCAACCGGTGCAGCCGACGCCGCGCCGCTCGCCGTGGCGTGCGCGTCTGCGCCCGCTGTTCATGGCCGCGCCCATCGTCATCCTCCTGGCGGTGATGCTGATCTATCCGGTCGGCCAGTTGCTGCTGCTGAGCATTCGCGGCGAGAGCGGTTTCACCTTCGCCGAGTACCAGCGGCTGTTCGCCTCGTCGGTGTATGTCGAGGTGCTCCTCATTACCCTGAAGGTCTCGTTGTACACGACCTTCTTCGCGGTGCTCACGGGGTATCCGATTGCCTACCGGCTCTCCACGCTCAGTGGTGCGCGCAAGCAGCGTCTGCTGTTCTGGCTGCTGCTCTCGTTCTGGACGAGCTTCCTCGTGCGCACGTTCGCATGGGTGGTGCTGCTCGGCCGTAACGGGGTCGTCAACCGCACGCTGCTCGATCTCGGTCTGATCGATCAGCCGCTCTCGCTGCTCTACAGCTTCCCGGCCGTCGTGCTGGGGATGGTGCATGCGCTCATGCCGCTGGCGGTACTCACGATGCTCTCCGTGATGGAGAACATCGACCGTCGTCTGCCGAGCGCAGCCTCGACGCTCGGCGCGCGTCCCGGTACGGTCTTCTGGCGCGTGTACTTCCCGTTGTCGCTGCCGGGCGTGGCGGCCGGTGCGCTGATGGTGTTCGTCACCGCGATCGGCTTCTTCATCACGCCGACGCTGCTCGGCGGACGTCACGAAACCATGATCACGCAGCTCATCATCGATCAGGTGATGCAGGCGCTGAACTGGGGCTTTGCCGGTGCGATTTCCGTGCTGTTGCTTGCCGTGGTGCTGGTCGTGTTCTTCGTCTACGACCGCATGGTCGGCCTCTCGACGATGGCTGGCGGCGCGGGCGACGCGAAGACAGGCAAGCGTCGTGGCGGCTGGAGCCGTTCGCTCGGTGAGAAGGTGCTCGCCACGCTTGGCAGCGCCACCGATCTGCTGCTGCGTGTGTTGCCGCGTCACAAGGGCGAGCAGGGCGACGGGCCGTTGCTGCGTGTGGTCGTCTTCCTGCTGGTCGTGTTCCTCGCTGCGCCCGCGCTGCTGATGATTCCGATGTCGTTCGATTCGGCGTCGGGGCTGGCGTGGCCGCCCAAGGGCTTCTCGCTCCAGTGGTATCAGCAGATCTGGGATTCGCCGCTGTGGATGCAGGCCGTCACGCGTTCGATGCTCGTGGGCATCGGTGCAGGGCTGCTGTCGATGCTGATCGGCACACCGGCTGCGTTCCTGCTGGTGCGTGGCGGCATGCGCGGCAAGTCGGCAATGCTTGCCTTCGTGCTCGCCCCCATCGTTGTGCCGCGCATGATCCTGGCCGTGGGCGTGTTCTATTTCTTCGCCAAGGTCGGGCTGGTCGGTTCCAGCGTCGGACTAACGCTCGCACACACCGTCGTGGCCGTGCCCTATGTCGTCATCACGATGATGGCGGTGCTGCGCAACTACGACACGCGTCTCGATCTGGCCGCTTATAGCCTCGGCGCGCGTCCGTGGGCGACGCTGCGTCGCGTGACGTTCCCGATTCTCGGCGCCGGTCTGCTCTCGTCGTTCCTGTTCGCGTTCGCCACGTCGTTCGACGAACTGACGATTGCCCTGTTCACGTCGGGCGGCTTGTCGACCACGTTGCCCAAGCAATTCTGGGACGAAATCACGATGCAGATCTCGCCGGTGATCGCCGCGGTCTCCACGTGCCTGTTCCTTTTCATCGCCGCACTCATCTGGGTGGCCGAGCGTCTGCGCCGTCGCAGCCTGGCTACCTGAACCGATGCGGTATCCGATTTCCACGAACTCACGATTCACGGACGTTTAACTCATGCTTCGCTCCGAACAACTCAAGGGCATTTTCCCGGCGATCCCCACGCCGGTGAACGCCGACGACACGATTCACACCGATGCCGCCCGCGCGCTCATGCGCTACTTGCTGGCGCAGGGCATCGACGGCGTGGTGCCGCTGGGCGGCACCGGTGAGTACGGCGCGCTCTCGCGTGCCGAGCGGGTGCGCATGGCCGAACTCACGGCGCAGGAAGTGAAGGCGCACGGCCGCGACGTGCCGGTCATCGCAGGCGTGCTCGACCCGGGGTATCACGACGCCATCGAGGCCGGTCGCGACTTCGCCGCTGCCGGTGCCGACGGGCTGCTGGTGCTCACGCCGTACTACACGAACCCGACGCAAGCCGGTATCCGCGACTACTTCCTGCGTTACGCCGACGAGTCGCCGCTGCCGATCCTCATCTACGAAATTCCGTATCGCACGCGTATCGCGATCGCCCCGGAAGTGCTGCACGAGCTGTCGCGCCACGAGAACATCATCGGCATGAAGGCATGCAACACCGACATGTGGCATTTCCTGCGCACGGTGGCGGGTGTCGACGAATCGTTTGCGGTGCTGAGCGGGGAAGACACGCTGTTCCCGTTGCATATCGCGGCCGGTGCGCGTGGCGGGATCGTGGTGACGGCGTCGCTGCTGCCCACGGCATGGCAACGCATCTTCACGCTGGCGTCGGAAGGCAAGACGGCCGATGCGCTGGAACTGCACCGCTCGCTGATTCCGCTGATGAATCTTGCATTCGCCGAAACGAACCCGGGCCCGATGAAGTCGGTGATGGATCTGATCGGTGTGAACGCCCCGGCGATGCTCGCCCCGCTGGTGCCGCCGGCACCGGCGCTGTCGGCCGAGTTGCGCGAGGAACTGAAGCGTCAGCTGGCGATTTTCGAAGGACGTTGATTAGGTTGGCGACGTCGATGCTGCTCGGGCGGCGGCGCGTTGCGCCATCGCCCGAAGGCGGTGTCGACGTTCAGCGTCGGAACGTCGACAGTCGCGACTTCGAGATCGAGGTGGCGGCGACCTGAATGTGCGGGGCGAGTTCGGCTTCCGCGCGCTCACGCGTCCAGCGCGAGGTCGGCACCGAGATGTTGATGGCGGCCACGGCATGACCGTCGTGATCGGTGATCGGCGCGGCGACTGAAATGTCGCCCATCACGGTCTCGTTCTCGACGATGGCGTAGCCGCGGCGCGCGGTCATCTGAATCCGTTCGAGCAGCTTCTTCTCGTCGATCAGCGTGTACGGCGTCATGGGTTCGAGCGCCGTGCCCGACAGGATTTCGCGCACGCGCGTATCCGGCAGGCGCGACAGGATCGCGATGCCCGAGGCGGTGAACATGGCGGGCAGGCGTGCGCCCACCACGATGTCGATGTTCACGAGATGCTGACCGGGAAAGCGCGCGACGAACACGATCTCGTGGCCGTCGAGTTCCTGGAGGTTGGTCGTCTCGCCCACACGGCGACTGATGTCGAGCAGGTACGGCGAGGCTTTGTCGACCAGCTCGTTCGCGCGGATGTAGTTGTACGAGAACTGCAACACCTTGGTCGTCAGCCCGTAGGTGCGCGTTTCCGGCACCCGGAAGAGATAGCCGAGCGCTTCGAGCGTATGCACGAGCCGTTGGGTCGCGCTGCGGTCGAGGTCGGCCGCTTTTGCGATGTCACCCAGCGTCATGTAGCGCGCAGGGCCGTCGAATGCGTGCAGCACCTGAAACGTCTTCTCGGTCGAGCCGACGAAGAGCGACGAACGCGAAGGGGACGGCGCCGTCGCAGACGCTGCGGAAGCAGGGCTGGCGGAGTCGGCGGAAGTGTCGTGCGTCGAGCGCGACGACCCGGCGGGTGAGCGCGGCATGGGGTGTGCGAGTATGTTCGGATTGTAATGATTGTGATTGTAATGCAATTGTTTGTGCCCAAGTAGCGAACTTTCCCTGAGGGCAGGGCCGACGGCGAAAGCCTGTGGACGTGATCGGGAACATGAGGACAGGGGGAGCAATGCACGCGTTTTCCTGCGTGGAGGATTACCGTCTGGCGGCGCGCCGCCGTCTGACGAAGCTGGCGTTCGATTATCTGGAAGGCGGGGCGGAAGATGGCGAGGCCCTGCGCCGCAATCGCGAGGCGTTCGGGCAATGGGGATTTGCGCCGCGCGTGATGCAGGACATCTCGCAAACGACGAGTCAGACGACCTTCTGGGGGCGTGCCGCCGCTGCCCCGATGGTCGTCGGTCCCACGGGCCTCAACGGCCTGTTCTGGCCGCGTGCCGACGAACTGCTGGCACGCGCGGCGGCCGACGCCGGTCTGCCTTTCGTTCTCTCGACGGCCTCCACCTCCTTGCTCGAAGACGTGCGCGCTGCCGTGCCGGACGGCGAGTTGTGGCTGCAACTGTATGTGCAGCAGGACCGGCGCATTGCCGAGAGCATGATGCGCCGGGCGCGCGAAGCGGGCTTTCGCACCTTGATGCTGACCGTCGACACGCCGGTCCACGGCAAGCGCGATCACGACACGCGTAACGGCTTCAAGCTGCCGTTGCGTTTTACGCCGCGACTGGTGGCCGATTGCATGCGGCATCCGCACTGGAGCTGGCAGATGCTCGTGGGCGGTGCGCCGCAACTGCGCAACATCGCGAAGAGCGTGGGCGAGCGGGCCGATCTGGCGCGTCACGCGGCGATGCTCAGCCGTCAGATGGACCTGTCGCTCAGTTGGGACGACCTCGCCTGGGTGCGGCGTCACTGGCCCGGTGAAGTGCTCGTCAAAGGCATTCTGACGGTCGACGATGCGCGTCAGGCGCAGGTCCATGGCGCAGACGGCATCGTCGTCTCCAACCATGGCGGACGCCAGTTGGGCAGCACGCTCGCACCGGTCGAGGCGTTGCCGATGATCGTGGATGCCGTGAACGCGGGCGGTCGGCCCTTGTCCGTCTTCCTCGACGGCGGCGTGCGGCGCGGTGGCGACGTCGCCAAGGCTGTGGCGCTCGGGGCGAAGGGGGTGCTGCTCGGGCGCGCGCCGTTGTACGGCGTGGCCGCACGCGGCGGGCAGGGTGTCGCGGGCGTGCTCGAATTACTGCTGGGCGAGTTGCGCACCACGCTGCAACTGCTCGGGTGCGCCGGTGTGGACGACCTCACGCCGCAGCGGCTGGCAAAGCTGCCGTCGCTGTGACGGGACGGGCAAATCGGTCAAACCCGCTATAATGTTCCGCGCCCGATTGCCGTCGGGCGGCGGCGTCTTCGGCGGGTTAATTTCGGATTCACTTCTGATTAACGGCGATCGATGACGGTTCGCGCTGCACGACGGCACGCCCTCTTTCATACACAGGAATGCCATCATGAGCTTCAATAACGTGCCCGCCGGTAAGGACCTTCCCAACGATTTCAACGTCATCATCGAGATCCCGGCGCAAAGCGATCCGGTGAAGTACGAGGCTGACAAGGAACTGGGTCTGCTGGTGGTTGACCGCTTCATCGGCACGGGCATGCGCTACCCGGCCAACTACGGTTTCATTCCGCAAACGCTGTCGGGCGACGGCGACCCCGTCGACGCACTGGTCATCACGCCGTTCCCGCTGCTCGCCGGCGCTGTCGTGCGCTGCCGTGCCCTCGGCCTGCTCAACATGACCGACGAGTCGGGCGTGGATGCCAAGCTGGTCGTCGTGCCGGTCGACAAGATCTGCCCGATGACGGCACACATGAAGTCGATCGACGACGTGCCGGAGTACCTCAAGGACCAGATCAAGCACTTCTTCGAGAACTACAAGGCGCTCGAGAAGGGCAAGTGGGTGAAGATCGACGGCTGGAAAGGCATCGAAGCCGCCCACAAGGAAATTCTCGACGGCGTCGCTAACGTCAAGAAGTAAGCGATTTCCCGCGATTGCATTACCCTGGCGTCGCGTGTCGACGTCAATGAGAAACCCGGCCAGGTGCCGGGTTTTTTGTTGGTGCGTGGGCGATCAGACGTATTGACGGCGTCGCGGGGCGGTCAGTCGTGCCGCTTATGCGCTCATGTTGCTCATGTTTCTATCGCGCGTCACCGCTGCCGGGGTGCCGCGACGGACTCACGCCTTGTGTCGTCTGACCATCGCGATGATGGTCTGCTGAAGTTCCGCGCGCGCGTCGTCGGGGGTGACATCTCCGGTCACGGCGGCATCCGAGAGCGCATCGGCGGCCCCGAGCATGCCCCACATCGCCGGCGTGGAGATGCCGTCCGGCCCGGCAAACGGCGCGAGAATTCCCGCGCACTTCGCGATGAACGACTGCTGATACTGACGCTTCACGGCGGCAAGCTCGGTGGAGCCGCTCAGCGCCGCAAGCACACCGGGGATTTCGCGCCCCTGCGTCAGCACACACGTCACATAGCTCGACGCGATCACGCGGGCCTTGTCCTGCAAGCTGGCTTTCGCCGCCGCGACGGCATCGTCGAAGACCACGGTCTGGCGCTCGTCGAAGCTGCGGTACAGCGCAGCCAGCAGGCCGTTGCGTGAGCCGAAGTGATCGTACACCACCGGCTTCGTCACCCCAGCCTCTTGCGCCAGACGCCCCAGCGTGAGGGCATCGGTCCCATGCTCGCCGATGAGCGCCCATGCCACGTCGAGCAACTGTCGCGTGCGTACCTCACGAGGCAGGCGGCGGCGGGGTAGATCATCGGTGGCTGGGTTCATGGTCGGGAAGCGTTGATGCGAACGGGGCAAAGGCGTTAGTCGGGATGCGCGAAGACCTTTTTGCCGAAGCCGCGCGCCATCTCGAGATGGGCCTCAGGGTAGCCGGTGTCGGAGGCCAAGAGCAACTCCGATGTGACGACCTGTGCGCCGCAGTATTCGAAAATCCCGTGATCGATCTGGGTCTTCATCGCGCCGAAGTAGCCGTGACGCGCCATCGTTCGCTGGTCCGCGCCGCCAATGGCGACGAGGTGCACGCGCAGACGTTGTAGCTTTTTCAACGACTTGCCCACCGTCACGTCTTCATAGGCCCAACCCTGCGTGAATACGCGATCGATCCATCCTTTGAGCAATGCGGGGAACGACCACCAGTAAATCGGGTAGACGATGACGAGCGCGTCGGCACGATCGATGCGCGCCTGCTCGGCCACGATGTCGGCAGGGGCGGTGCCGGATTTCCGAAATGCCGCCATGTCGTGAAGCGTGAAACGCGGATCGAACCCTTCTGCCGACAGATCGGCCATCTCGACGGAGTGCCCGAGATGACTGCCGGGCAGGGGCGGCGACGCAGCGATCCCGTGCGCAATTTGGGCGGCGATGGCGTGCGTCAATGAGTGCGGTTCGGGATGCGCGACGACTACGAGTGCATGCATGAGGAATTCCGGTTAAGAGAATAAGTTACCAATAGTAACTTACTTTTGGTAGGTTGTCTTTTCACGCAATGTTCGTCTGAAGGCGAGGGCAAGTTCGGCGACAATGGCCGCCAGTGATTGGGTTCGATACCGGTGCCGGTGTCCGGTTGGCGATCCCGGGGTTGTCCGGTTTGCAGACGAGGTGAGAAGTGAGCAGCGACGTAGTCATCCGTGTAGTGCAATCGATTGAAGACGTGCCCGCCGACGCGTGGAATGCGCTCGCGGGGGATAACCCATTTGTGCAGCACGCGTTTTTGCATGCCATGCATGAGACGGGATGCGCGTCGAAGGGGACTGGCTGGCAGCCGACCTATCTGCTGATGCATGCCGACGACGTGCTCGTCGGCGCGATGCCGCTCTACGTCAAATCGCATTCCCGTGGTGAGTATGTCTTCGATCACGCCTGGGCCGATGCGTTTGCGCGCCATGGTCTCGAGTACTACCCAAAGCTGCTTTGCGCGGTGCCGTTCTCTCCGGTGACGGGGCCGCGTCTGCTCGCGCGCACGCATGCCGATCGCGTGGCACTGGCGCGCGGCGCGATTGCGTTTGCCAAGCAGTTGGAACTGTCGTCTATTCACGTGCTGTTCACGCACGACGACGATCTGGCAGCGCTGACGGAAGCCGGCTACATGCTGCGTGAAGGCGTGCAGTTTCACTGGGAGAATCCGGGCTTCGCCACGTTCGACGACTTCCTCGCTCAGATGAATCAGGAAAAGCGCAAGAAGTTGAAGCAGGACCGGCGACGCGTGCGGGAAGCCGGGGTGACCTATCGCTGGCTGCGCGGTGCCGAGCTTGACGCCGCCGCACTCGACTTTTTCTACCAGTGCTACGAAAACACCTACCGCGAGCATTGGAACGCCCCGTATCTGACGCGAGACTTCTTCGCGCAGGTGCATGCGGCAATGCCAGACGCCTTGCTGCTCGTGATGGCGGAGCGCGAGGGCGAGCCGCTGGCCTGTGCGCTCAATGTGGTGAGCGGCGACACGATGTTCGGGCGCTATTGGGGGACCACGGATTTCGTCTCCGGCATGCACTTCGAAACCTGCTACGCGCAGGGCATCGAGTACTGCATTGCGCACGGATTGCGCAGCTTCGAAGGCGGTGCGCAGGGCGTGCACAAGATGTCGCGGGGGCTGCTGCCTACGCCCACATGGTCCGCACACTGGATTGCCGACGCGCGATTCGCTCAGGCGATCGAGGATTTTCTTGACCGGGAGACGTCCGCGATGGACGAGCACATCGGTGAGCTGGAGGCGCACACGCCGTTCAAGCGCCCCGTCGCATAGGCAGGTTTAAGCTGGCATAGGCAGGACGCTGCCGATACGAGGCCGGGCAAGGGCGGGGCGCGCGTAATATACTGGCGAATCCAATGTCCCTCACGTCTTACACGTCCGCCGCTCGCGCCGGGCGGGCGCGCCGGCCGACCCTTTCGTGGCGGCCCCGCCTGCCGACGCCACGGCGCACGGGCGATGCCTGATAGCCGTCGACATGACCAACCGATTCCTCAATCTCTACAATCACGATTTCGCGCGTGTGGCCGTTGGTGTGCCGCAATGCCGCGTCGCCGATCCCGCTTTCAACGCCGCGCAGACCATTGCACTGGCCCGACAGGCCGATGCCGAAGGCGCCGTGCTCGTTGCCTTCCCCGAATTGGGGATTCCCGCCTATAGCTGCGAAGACCTGTTCCAGCAACGCGCGCTGCAAGATGCCTGCGACGCCGCGCTGGCCGAGATCGTGGCCGCGAGCCGCGAACTCGGGGCGGCGCTGATTGTCGGCATGCCGGTGCGCGTGCAGCAGCGGTTGTTCAATTGCGCGGTCGTCGTGGCGCGTGGCCGTATCCATGGCGTCGTGCCCAAGACGTATCTGCCGAACTACAGCGAGTTTTACGAAGCGCGTCAGTTCAATGCGGCGGACGACGCCGGTGTCGATACCGTGTCGCTGCTGGGCGAAGACGTGCCGTTCGGCTCGCTGATCTTCGAAGCGGCCGATCAGCCGCTGCTGCGCTTTCACTGCGAGATTTGCGAAGACGTGTGGGTGCCGGTGCCGCCGTCGTCCTTCGCGGCGCTGGCCGGGGCGACGGTGCTCGTCAATCTCTCGGCCTCGAACGTGGTCGTCGGCAAGTCGGCTTATCGCCATCAACTGGTCGGTCAGCAGTCGGCGCGCTGCCTCGCGGCGTATCTGTACACGTCCGCCGGGCAGGGTGAGTCGACCACCGATCTCGCCTGGGACGGACAGGCCCTCATCTATGAGAACGGCGACATGCTCGCCGAGTCCGAGCGCTTCGCCAGCGAGTCGCATCTGATTTTCGCGGACGTCGATCTGGAACGGCTCGCGCGCGAGCGCATGCATCAGACGACGTTCGGCGTGTCGGTGCGGCGTCATGCCGACGAGGTCGCCCGCTTTCGCACGATCAAAGTGGACGTCACGCTGCCGCGCGACACGGAACTGCCGCTCGCGCGCGCCATCGCCCGCTTCCCGTATGTGCCGTCCGACGCGCAGCGTCGTGACGAGCGTTGCCACGAGGTCTACAACATCCAGGTGCAGGCGCTGATGCAGCGTCTGGCGTCGTCGAAGATTCAGAAGGTTGTGATCGGCGTGTCCGGCGGGCTGGACTCGACGCATGCCCTGCTCGTCTGCGCGAAGGTCATGGACCGGCTCGGATTGCCACGCACGAATATTCTGGCGTACACGATGCCGGGGTTCGCCACCAGTGAGCGCACGCTGCGTCAGGCGCGTGAGCTGATGGAAGTCGTGGGCTGCACGGCGCGCGAGATCGATATTCGTCCGAGCTGCATGCAGATGCTGGAGGACCTCGATCATCCGTTCGCGAAGGGCGAGGAAGTCTACGATGTCACGTTCGAGAACGTGCAGGCGGGCGAGCGTACCAATCACCTGTTCCGACTGGCGAATCATCTCGGGGCCATCGTGATCGGCACCGGCGATCTGAGCGAACTGGCGCTGGGCTGGTGCACGTACGGCGTGGGCGATCACATGTCGCACTACAACGTGAACGCCAGCGTGCCCAAAACGCTCATCATGCACCTCGTGCGGTGGGTGGCCGAGACCGGGCAACTGGGCGGTGCGGCGGCGAAAGCTGCCAAGGCAGGCAAGGAAGGCAAGGATAGCGCTGCGCGTCGCAACGTCCTCATCGATATTCTCGAGACGGAAATCAGCCCCGAACTCGTGCCCGGCAAGGCCAATGGCGCGCCCGAGCAGCGCACCGAGCATTTCATCGGGCCGTACGAATTGCAGGACTTCAACCTCTACTACACGCTGCGCTTCGGTTACGCGCCGCGCAAGGTGGCGTTCCTGTCGTGGAGCGCGTGGCACGACGCCTCTCGGGGGCGTTGGCCGGACGAGGGACATCAGGCGCACAACGCCTATGATCTGGTGGCGATCAAGCGCAATCTGCGCATCTTCCTGGATCGGTTCTTCCGCACCAGCCAGTTCAAGCGTTCGTGTATTCCGAATGCGCCGAAGGTCGGCACGGGCGGCTCGCTCTCGCCGCGCGGCGACTGGCGTGCGCCGAGCGATTCGGAGTCGGTGGTGTGGCTCGCGGATCTGGACACCGTGCCGGACGATCCGCACGCGTGAACCCTTGTGGGGACGGGCGCACGCGCTGTCATCGGCGTGCCGTCCCGGACCGGTACAATAGCCCGGCGAATTCTCAGAACAATCCAACCAAGATATCGAGGCGACAATGAAACGCGTAACTGCCATCATCAAACCCTTCAAGCTCGACGAAGTCCGTGAAGCGCTGGCCGAAGTCGGCGTCACGGGCCTTACGGTCACGGAAGTGAAGGGTTTCGGCCGTCAGAAGGGGCACACCGAGCTGTATCGTGGCGCGGAATACGTCGTCGACTTCCTGCCGAAGATCAAGATCGAAGTCGTGGTGAGCGCAGCGCAGGCCGAGCAGGTCATCGATGCCGTGCTGGGCGCGGCCCGCACCGGCAAGATTGGCGACGGCAAGATCTTCGTGACCGACGTCGAACGCGTGATCCGTATCCGTACGGGCGAAGAGGGCGAGCAGGCAGTCTGATCGCGGCCCGCGATGCGCCGGGGATGTGCCAGGGCGCTGGGCGGAGCAGCACAAGGAACGACAAAGAAGGGCGACGGCTGCGTGAGCGGCGTCGCCCTTCGGCATTTCAGGGGGTGTTTCGGCTGATGGCGTTGACCGCTGGGACGATTATGAGAGCGTGACGGAGACCCGCATCAGGACTTGAGCCGGACATCGAACGCGACGGTGAGCAGGCGCACGAAAATCACGGAAAACGCGCTGATCGACAGGGTGTAGACCGGGTCCAGATCGGCGTAAGTGAGCGCGATGTAGATCCATCCGCCGATAAAGGCGCACACCGCGTAAGGACGCGTGTCGCGCAACACCAGCGGCACCTCGTTGCAGAGAATGTCGCGAATCACGCCGCCCCCCACGCCTGTGATCACGCCCATCATCACGGACATGAACGCCGACATGTCCGTCTGTAACGCCAGCGACGTGCCCGAAGCGCTGAAGAACCCCAGCCCGATGGCATCCGTAATGAGCAACACCCGCTCGGTCGCCACGCGCGACACCAGCTTGAGCACCATGGACGTGGACAGCGAGAGCACGAGGATGATGACCGAGTACCACTGATGCTGGACCCAGTAGAAGGGACGATGGTCGAGCAGGATGTCGCGCAACGTGCCGCCGCCGAAGGCCGTCGCAAAGGCCAGCACGAAGGCGCCGACGGGATCGAGGTGCTGCTTGCGGGCTTCCGCGAAACCGGAGATGGCGCACGACAATACGGCGATGGCCTCCATGATGGCCAGGATCGTATGCAGTTGGGCGCTCATCTCGTTAATCATCGGCAAATCCTGTCAGCGGCGATCAGGGTGATAAACGGGTGACAAACGGCGACAAACGGGTGACGCGGAATCCACGTGTGAAGCAGATGAAGCGGATGAAGCGAGTGAAACCGTCGAAGCGGAAGATGCAGATGCGGCCTCACTCGCCAGCGCGGGACGCTCTGGACTGCGAAGCCTGGAGCAATACTACCAGCGCACCGCCCCCGCCGTCGCGTCCTTGCGCCTGTGCCCACGCCAGCACCTCGTTCTTCTGCGCGAGCCAGCCGCGCACCTTGTCCTTGAGCACCGGTTCGCGATTCACCGAGCCGAGGCCCTTGCCATGAATCACGCGTATGCAACGCAAGCCACGCTTGACGGCGTCGTGCAGGAAGGCTGAGAGCGCCTCACGGGCCTCGTCGCGACGCATGCCGTGCAGATCGATTTGCGCCTGCACGACCCATTCGCCGCGCTGGAGCTTGAGCACGGCGTCGTGGCTGATGCCGGGACGGCGGTACGACAGCCGGTCGTCCGTATCGAGCAGTGCTTCGGGGTCGAATTCGTCGGACAGGGATTCGTGCAGCACGGCCGCTTCGTCTTCCTGCGTCTGACGGGCGACAGGCTCGGGCGGCAGACGCGGGTGTTCGACGCGATTGACCGAGCCTTTGCCGGTCAGCGGCGCGATGTCGCCGACGCTGTCGCGGAACACGTTGGCGTCGCGTTTGGCTTGCGCGGCCCGCTTGGCGGCAGCGACACGTTCGGCTTCACGGGCGGCGCTCTCCCTGGCAAGCGTGTCGCGCAGGCCGTTGAGATCGCTGAGACTGAGTTTCGGGGGCTTCTTGCTCATGGTCGTGCGAACAAGGTGAGGGGCAGAGCCGATGATAACGGGACTGGCGGGAGGTGCAAGCCGATCGTATGACGCGACTGGCTCGCAAGCGTCATCATACGAGGCTGCTGGGCGACTCCCGGACGGCAAAACGAGGACGGCGCCCTCGCTGCATGAAAGATCACACAGCGAGGGCGCCGCCGGCAACCGGTGGCGCTGGCGCGCTTACTGGTCGAGGTTCTCGAGGTAGCGCTGGGCGTCGAGTGCGGCCATGCAACCCGTGCCGGCGCTGGTGATGGCCTGACGGTAGATGTGGTCCTGCACGTCGCCGGCGGCGAACACGCCCGGCACGCTGGTGGCCGTGGCGTTGCCGTTCAGGCCGCTGTGCGTGACGATGTAGCCGTTCTTCATTTCGAGCTGGCCGTCGAAGATATCGGTGTTCGGCTTGTGGCCGATGGCGATGAACACGCCGTGCAGCGAGATGTCTTCGTGCGCGCCCGTCTTGGTGTTCTTGATACGAACGCCGGTCACGCCGCTGTCGTCGCCTGTGACTTCGTCGAGCACGCTGTCGTACTTCAGTTCGACCACGCCTTGCTTGGCCTTTTCCAGCAGACGGTCGATCAGGATCGGTTCGGCGCGGAACTTGTCGCGACGGTGGATCACCGTGACCTTGCTGGCGATGTTCGACAGGTAGAGGGCTTCCTCGACGGCCGTGTTGCCGCCGCCGACCACGCAGACTTCCTTGCCGCGATAGAAGAACCCGTCGCAGGTGGCGCAGGCCGAGACGCCGCGGCCCGAGAAGGCTTCTTCGGACGGCAGGCCGAGGTACTGGGCCGAGGCGCCGGTCGCGATGATCAGGGCGTCGGCCGTGTACTCGCCGGAGTCGCCGATCAGGCGCAGCGGGCGTTCGTTCAGATGCACCGTATGAATGTGATCGAAAATCATCTCGGTGTTGAAGTGCTCGGCGTGGGCCTGCATACGGGCCATCAGCTCGGGGCCTTGCACCCCGGTCGGGTCGCCGGGCCAGTTCTCGACGTCCGTGGTGGTCATCAACTGACCGCCCTGGGCGATACCCGTGATCAGCACGGGATTGAGGTTGGCGCGTGCGGCGTATACCGCGGCGCTATAGCCGGCGGGGCCGGAACCGAGAATCAGGACTTTGGCGTGCTTGGCAGCAGACATGGACTTGCTCACCGGAAAAAGAAGGGGCTGGCGCCTGACCCTGCACCGATACGGCAGGGGGCAGCGCAAGCCGACATTATAAAGGGCCGCCGTCGTTTCGTTGATCGAGCCTCACAATCGGTGCGATAGCCTGTGGGGCGCACGTCCGCCGGAGCGGGCCGTGGACGGGATTGTCGGGGACGCCGGAAACACTGGCGTTACCGCTTGTCACCTTTTCATGCGAATACGAATGTAATAGTTGTTTACAATGGAGCCTTGCCGCGCGGCAGGCCGCCCGTCTGCCCGCCCAACCGCATGGCTTGATGACGACGAAATCTTCCTACTCTGCTGGTGCCGGATCGTCGTTGCCCAATCGGGTGACGCACCTCTTCCATGAAATCCGCTGGATGGCGCAGGTCGCGCTGATGGTGTTCCTGTTGATGGCGCTGTTCTCGTATAGCCGCCTGGACCCCAGCTGGACACATGCGGCGCACGTGGAGCGTATCGCCAACTGGGCGGGACGCGTCGGCGCGTGGGTCGCCGATATGCTGCTGCTCATGCTGGGCCTGTCCGCCTACTGGCTGGTGGTGTTCATCGGGCGCCGCGTGGTCTCGGGCTACCGCCGGATTTCCGCTCGCCGCGAAGCGCCCCCGCTGCGCGAGCGTCTTGCCAGCGGCGGCTGGGTCGAGATCGTCTCCTCCCTGATGGTCCTGCTCTCGAGCGCCGGCATCGAATCCCTGCGTCTTTATCGCCTCAAGGCCCAATTGCCGCGTGCGTCCGGCGGTGTCATCGGCGAAACCGTCGGTGGCTTCTTCCAGCATGCGCTCGGCTTTACGGGCGGCACGCTGGCGCTGTTGCTGATCTTCGCGTTCGGCCTGTCGCTGCTGTTCCATTTCTCCTGGTTGTCCGCCGCCGAGAAGCTCGGCGCCCTGATTCTCGACACCGGCACCGTCATCCGTCGCCGCCGTGAGGCGCGCCAGGACCGGCGTCTGGGCGAGGAGGCGGCCATCGCCCGTGAGGGCGCCGTGGTGCAAAACCGTGTGCGGGCGGAAGTCCACGAGCCGGTGCAGATCGTGCCGCCGGTCAAGGTCGTACCCAAGAGCGAGCGGGTCGAGAAGGAAAAGCAGGCGCCGTTGTTCGCCGATCTGCCCGATTCCATCCTCCCGCCGCTGGCGTTGCTCGACGCCGCGCCGGTGGCGCAGGAAACCGTATCGGGCGAAACACTGGAATTCACGTCGCGTCTGATTGAGAAGAAGCTCAAGGATTTCGGCGTCGAAGTCAGTGTGGTGGCCGCTTATCCCGGCCCCGTCATTACGCGCTATGAGATCGAACCGGCCACTGGCGTGAAGGGCAGCCAGATCGTGAATCTGGCGAAAGATCTGGCGCGTTCGCTCTCGCTCGTGTCGATCCGCGTGGTCGAAACCATTCCGGGCAAGAATTACATGGGGCTGGAGTTGCCGAATCCGCGTCGTCAGACGGTGCGGATGACGGAAATTCTGGGTTCCGAGGTCTACAACAGTTCGTCGTCGCTGCTCACGCTTGCTCTGGGCAAGGACATCGGCGGCAAGCCGGTCGTGGCCGATCTGGCGAAGATGCCTCACCTGCTGGTCGCCGGTACGACCGGCTCGGGCAAGTCGGTCGGCATCAACGCGATGATCCTCTCGCTGCTGTACAAGGCGACGGCCGAGCAGGTGCGCCTGATCCTGATCGATCCGAAGATGCTCGAAATGAGCATGTACGAGGGTATCCAGCATCTGTTGTGCCCGGTGGTGACGGACATGCGTCAGGCGGGCCATGCCCTGAACTGGGTGGTGGCCGAGATGGAGCGCCGCTACAAGCTGATGAGCAAGCTGGGTGTACGCAATCTGGCGGGCTACAACAACAAAATCGACGATGCGGCCAAGCGCGAAGAGCATATTCCGAATCCGTTCTCGCTGACGCCGGACGAACCGGAGCCGTTGCAACGTCTGCCGTACATTGTGGTCGTGATCGACGAGCTGGCCGACCTCATGATGGTGGTGGGCAAGAAGGTGGAAGAGCTGATCGCCCGCATTGCGCAGAAGGCGCGGGCGGCGGGCATTCACCTGATTCTGGCGACGCAGCGTCCGTCGGTGGACGTCATTACCGGTCTGATCAAGGCGAACGTGCCGACGCGGGTGGCATTCCAGGTGTCGTCGAAGATCGATTCGCGCACGATTCTGGATCAGCAGGGCGCCGAGACGCTGCTCGGCATGGGCGACATGCTCTACATGCCGCCGGGCACCGGGTTGCCGCTGCGGGTTCATGGGGCGTTCGTGGCCGACGACGAAGTGCATCGCGTGGTTGAGCGGCTCAAGGAGCAGGGCGAGGCGAACTACATCGAAGGCATTCTGGACGGCGCGACGGAAGGCGAAGACGGTGGCATCGATGGTGCGGCGGGCGGAACTGGCGAGGGGGGCGGCGAGTCCGATCCTCTATACGATCAGGCGGTCGCGGTGGTGCTCAAGCAGCGCCGCGCGTCGATCTCGCTGGTGCAGCGGCATTTGCGCATCGGTTACAACCGGGCGGCGCGGCTGCTCGAACAGATGGAACAGTCCGGCGTGGTGTCGGCGATGGCGAGCAACGGCAACCGGGAAATTCTGGTGCCGAATCGCGAGGGAGAATAAGGAAGATGCTGGGATTCAAGCGCAGTTTGCCGCTCATGGCGGGCGCCGTTGGGATGACGCTGGCCATGCTGGTCGCCCCGGCCTACGCCAGTGGGACGGCGCAACTCAAGGCGTTCGCGGAGCAGGTCAAGTCGGCGCGTGGCGACTTCGAGCAGAAGCAGGTGAAGCAGCAGCAGGGGCAGCAGGACGGCACGTTGAAGGTGACGAACACGGCGTCCGGCACGTTCGAGTTTTCGCGCCCCGGCCGCTTCGTCTGGCACTACACCAAGCCGTACGATCAGTTGTTGCAGGCTGACGGCACGACGCTGTACGTCTACGACAAGGATTTGAATCAGGTCACCGAGCGCAAGCTGGGTAACTCGCTGGGCGCCAGCCCGGCCGCGATTCTGTTCGGCAGCAACGACATCGAAAAGAGCTTTACGCTCAAGGACGCCGGCGTGAAGAACGGCATCGACTGGGTGGAGCTCCGGCCGAAGTCGCAGGACACGCAGTTCCAGCGCGTAGGCATCGGTTTTCGCGATGGCAATCTGGCCGCGATGGAGTTGTACGACGCATTTGGCAACGTGACGCTGCTCACGTTCGGCAACATGCAGAAGAACCCGTCACTGCCGGCCGACAACTTCAAATTCACGGTGCCCAAGGGGGCAGACGTGATCAAGGGCTGAGCGTGCGCTGACGCTCGTGCGCCTTCTCTGTCCCCTCCCGCCTGCGGCTATGCTCTGAAAGCGTTACGGGCGAGCCGGTCGTCAGGCTGGCATAATGGGGACATCTGATTATCTGACTGCGGCCGGGGACTCCCCGGCCGCGCTGCTTGAGAACATGCCAAACGACGCCCCTTTGTCGGCTTCGGTGCCTTTGGCCGAGCGCCTTCGCCCCCATACCATCGACGACGTGATTGGCCAGCGCCACCTGCTGGGCAAGGGAAAGCCTTTGCGCGTGGCGTTCGAGGCGGGTCGTCCGCACTCGATGATTCTGTGGGGCCCGCCGGGCGTGGGCAAGACGACCCTGGCGCGCCTGATGGCAGATGCTTTCAAGGCTTACTTCATAGCGCTCTCGGCGGTGCTCTCCGGCGTAAAGGACATTCGCGACGCGGTCGAAGCGGCGCAGATCCAGCGCGCGCAGGGCAAGCAGACGGTGGTGTTCGTCGACGAGGTCCATCGATTCAACAAGGCGCAGCAGGATGCGTTCCTCCCGCACGTCGAATCCGGGCTCTTCATCTTTGTCGGCGCGACGACCGAGAATCCGTCGTTCGAAGTGAACGGCGCATTGCTCTCGCGCGCGGCGGTCTATGTGCTCAAGAGCCTGAACGACGAAGAGCTGGGCGAGATGGTCACGCGCGCCGCGCATGAGCTCGACGACATCGGCTTCACGGACGAAGCGCGTCAGGGGCTGATCGACTCGGCCGACGGCGACGGGCGTAAATTGCTGAACAACGTCGAAATCGTGGCGCAGGCGGCGGTGTCGCAGGGCCAGGAGACGATCGACGAGGCGCTGCTCGCCAGCGTGCTTGCCGAGAATCTGCGTCGGTTCGACAAGGGCGGCGACGCCTTCTACGATCAGATCAGCGCACTCCACAAGTCGGTGCGCGGCAGTTCGCCGGACGGTGCACTGTACTGGTTCTGCCGCATGCTCGATGGCGGCGCAGATCCCCGGTATCTCTCGCGCCGGATCGTGCGCATGGCATGGGAGGATATCGGTCTGGCCGACCCGCGCGCCGCGCGCATCGCGCTCGATGCGGCGGAGACGTACGAGCGTCTTGGCACACCCGAAGGGGAGTTGGCGTTGGCGCAGGCGGTGCTGTATCTGGCGAGCGCGCCGAAGTCGAATGCCGGGTACAACGCCTACAATCAGGCGCGGGCGTTCGTCGGCAAGGACAAATCGCGCGCGGTACCGATTCATCTGCGTAATGCACCGACGAAGCTGATGAAGGAACTGGGTTACGGCCACGAGTACCGGTATGCCCACGATGAGCCGGATGCCTACGCGGCTGGCGAAACGTACTTCCCCGACGATCTGCGCGCGCAGAACTGGTACCGTCCGGTGCCTCGCGGGCTTGAGGGGAAAATCGGCGAGAAGCTCAACTGGCTGAAGTCGCTCGATGCCGAATGGCGTCGCGCCAATGCCAAGGGGCGTAATTCGCCCAATGCGTCACCCAATGCGTCGTCCGAGGCACCGGCGAAAGCGCCGGCGGCTGGTAGCACGTCATCCGCATCGTCGCCGCCTTCCCCATCGTCCGCGTCCGGAAAAGCCTCTCCTGACCAGAGCGCTGACGACGATAATTGAGCCGTAGACGCTGCAGCAACTACGTCGACCGTAGCTCGGTCGGTGGCGTCGATAACAGCGTGCATCCGGCGGCGTCCCTCGGGAATCCCGCAAATACGCGTTTCTGGCGAGGGGAGAGATGCTAAATCGCGTCATCGTGCTGCGCGTTTGGTAAAATCCCGCCATTGCCGTTGCGCGACGAAAGGTCGTCTGGGGTTGCCAGGCAGCGGCCAACACCCAATTCAAGGCTCACCGACGTGAGCCACTCACAAAAGATTTCCCACCATGCTCGACATTCAACTTCTTCGTAAGGATCTCGACGGCGTTGCAGCGCGACTCAAGGCGCGCGGCTACTCGCTCGATGTGGCGGCGTTCGCGGCGCTCGAAGCGGAGCGCAAGCAGATTCAGACGCAAACCGAGGAGCTTCAGGCGCGTCGTAACGCGTTGTCGAAGCAGGTCGGCATGAAGAAGGGCAAGGGCGAGGACGCCTCGGCCGAGATCGCCGAAGTCGGCGGCATTGCGGACACGCTCAAGTCGTCGTCGGTGCGTCTGGAAGAGATTCAGACGCGTCTGTCGGACTTGCTGCTGGGCGTGCCTAATCTGCCGCACGAGACCGTACCGGTCGGCTCGGACGAAACACAGAACGTGGAAGTGCGTCGCTGGGGCACGCCGCGTGAGTTCGATTTCACGCCGCGAGATCACGTCGATCTGGGCGCCGCGCTGGGGCTGGATTTCGATGCTGCGGCGAAGCTTGCCGGCGCGCGCTTTTCGGTGATGAAGGGCGGGATTGCGCGTCTGCATCGTGCGCTGGCGCAGTTCATGCTCGACACGCACACGAGCGAGCACGGCTATACGGAAACGTATGTGCCGTACATCGTGAATGCGGCGTCGATGCGCGGCACGGGCCAGTTGCCGAAGTTCGAGGACGACCTGTTCAAGGTGCCGCGCAAAGTCGGCGGGGATGAGGGCGAGCGCATCGAGAACTTCTATCTGATTCCGACGGCGGAAGTGTCGCTCACGAACCTGGTGCGTGACGAGTTGCTGCCGAACGATGCGTTGCCGATGAAGATGGTGGCGCACACCCCGTGCTTCCGTTCGGAAGCGGGCAGCTACGGCAAGGACACGCGCGGCATGATTCGTCAGCATCAGTTCGACAAGGTCGAGTTGGTGCATGTGGTGCGCCCGGACGAGTCGTACGACGCGCTGGAGGCGCTCGTCGGCCACGCCGAGACGATTCTCCAGAAGCTGGGCCTGCCGTATCGCACGCTGGTGCTGTGCACGGGCGACATGGGCTTTGGCAGCGCGAAGACGTACGACATGGAAGTGTGGATTCCGGCGCAGAACACGTATCGCGAGATCTCGTCGTGTTCGAACATGGAGAGCTTCCAGGCACGCCGGATGCAGGCGCGCTTCCGCAATGCGCAGGGCAAGCCGGAGCTGGTGCACACGCTGAACGGTTCGGGGCTGGCGGTGGGACGTGCGCTCGTGGCAGTTCTGGAGAACTATCAGAATGCGGACGGTTCGGTGACGGTGCCCGACGTGTTGCGCCCGTACATGGGCGGCATCGAGCGTCTGGAACCGGCGGCCTGAGTCAGGACGCGCGGCGAAGTAAAAAACTTCGAAAAAAGAGTTGCCCGAAAAAGAAATTCGGCTATAATCTCTTTCTCGCTGCTTGAGGCCACTCAGGCAGCGAACCAAAGCAGCAAGAACGCTTGGAGAGGTGGCAGAGTGGTCGAATGCGCCGGACTCGAAATCCGGTATACGGTTATACCGTATCGTGGGTTCGAATCCCACCCTCTCCGCCAAGCACACAATGAAGCCCTTGAGTCATCAAGGGCTTTTTTGTTTTCTGCGCCATCTAGCTTCCGGGGCAGGGCCGCAGGGCCAGTGACACTCACTCCTGCGCAGCGTCAAACCGGAACGACCGATACGTCCCCATACGCTGAGGATGTGTGAGGACCAATTGCCATAGTTGCCCTTGTCTCGAACGAAAGAATCCCGCGCAACTCAGCAGATAGTATTTCCACATGCGATAAAACCGCTGGTCATAGCGCGACTGCAAGCGCGGCCACGCGGCTTGAAACCGGTCCCACCACGCCATCAGCGTTCGGTCATAATCCGGCCCGAAGTTATGCCAGTCTTCGATGACAAACCGTCCCTCGACAGCTTGCGAGATCTCGTTGGCTGAGGGCAATTTGCCGTTGGGGAAAATGTACTTCTCAATCCACGGATCCGTCCCTTTGCTTGTCTGCGCAATGCCGATCGAGTGCAAAAGAAAGAGTCCGTTCGGGGCTAAGAGACGACTGACAGTGTCGAAGTACGTTTCATAGTTCTTTGGCCCCACGTGCTCGAACATCCCTACGGAGACGATCTTGTCGAATCTGCCGTGCAGTTCGCGGTAGTCCTGCAGCAGAAATGTCACAGGAAGGTGCGCGCACCTGGCCTTGGCAAAAGACAATTGTTCTTTAGAAATGGTGACGCCGGTGACTTTTACGCCGTAGTTTTCCGCAGCAAACTGCGCGAGCCCGCCCCAGCCACAGCCAATGTCCAGCAACGTCTCGCCCGCCCTCAGACCTAGTTTTCGGCAAATCATGTCCAGTTTGTCGAACTGGGCATCCTCCAGATTGGCGGCTCGCTGCCAGTAGCCGCACGAATAAATCATCCGGCTGTCGAGCATGGCTTCAAAGATATCGTTGCCCGCATCGTAGTGCTGCTCCCCGACCTGGAAAGCACGTTCTATCGACTGCAAATTGAGCCACCGGTGGCGCATGTGGGTAAGTGCGAGATGGAGCTTTGCCATGCCCGAAGCTGCGTCGTCGATGTCAGCACTAAGCAATCGGGTGAAGAACTCATCCAGGCGATCGCACTCCCACTGCTCATCCATGTACGATTCCCCCAGCCCAAGCGACCACCTCGCAAGCACTTTCCGGTAAACGTCCGGGTCACTTACGCGAATATCCCATTCACGCTCACCATTAATCGAAATATTCGCCATCGCCAGAAGAGATTTCAATCCTTTCGGTGGATCAATGCCGATGACATGATCTGAAAATTTAGTATTACGAAATTTTATTTCTGAATGACTCACTTCGGCTCCAGATGAATTGATAGAAGGTGACTGATTTTCGGTGGGAGAAATGCGCTCGTTTCGGCATCACTATGGCGCGTAAACCCCGCTGATGAACAATTCAAAATGCCTATTGTCATCATAGGTTTCTCACCGAATTAGGCACCCGGCGCGCAGTCATTGAGGCGCCGCTTGGTGTGGCCGACATGCACACCAATCTGGCTGGATATGGCGCCGCGCGTCGATAGCGGTCAACGACATCACCGCCGAGAATGGAAATCGTTTTCCACGGAGGTCACAAATGACTGCAAATATTGCTGGTATCGCTGTTCCCGACAGCGCGTTCGCTCGCGAAATCACGGAGATCGTTCGTGACACCGAGTCACCACTGTTGTTCAATCACTCGAGCCGCGTCTTTTACTTCGCGGCACTTGCAGGCAAGCATCGTGGTTTGAAGTTCGATCCTGAACTGCTGTACTGCGGATGCATGTTCCACGACATGGGGCTGACGCACCAACACAGCAGTGCCTGCGAGCGATTTGAAGTTGATGGCGCCAATGCCGCCAGAGACTTCCTGAAGCGCAAAGGCATTACGCAAGCGGATATCGACGTGGTGTGGACCGCGATTGCCCTCCACACGACGCCGGGCATTCCTCAGCATATGCATCCGGTGATCGCGCTGGTAACGGCTGGCGTCGAAATGGACGTACTCGGATTGACTTACGACCAGTACACCGACATCGAACGAGAAGCTGTAGTCGCTGCGCATCCGCGTACGCCGAATTTCAAGGAGGACATCATTCAGGCCTTCTACGACGGCATCAAAAATAAGCCTGACACGACATTCGGCAACGTTAAGGCGGACGTCATCGCAGACAAAGAGCCACATTTCCATGCTGGAAATTTCTGCAGCGTGATTCGTGCTTCCGCGTGGAAGGGCTGATCGTCGCAGCGGCCGTCTGCGCAACGTCAAACTATCGGTGGTGTGTGCCGCTGGGCTCACGTTCCATGTGGACTACATCACCGATAGTCTTCCTGGCGCATCGGCGAGAACGATCCGTGAGGAAACGAACAGTTGCTTTAACCTCATGCGCAAGGCGATGCAGATCGCTATGCGTCGCCAGGCTGCTGCCTCACTGGATTCCAGCCTAGCGCGTTGTACACGTGGTAACGGGCAATGCCGGTATATTCATGCAACGCGAAATCCGCGACGGTGAAGTTATACGACAGTGGCAACGCAGACAGCGTCGCGCGTAAATAGTCTGCGCGCACCGGTATCGCGTTAACGCCAAAGTACGAGAAATACAGCATGCTGCGTTGCAAATGGATAGCCGACGAAACGAGCACCGTTCGGCCGGCATCGTAGTGCTGAAGCAAAGCGCTCGTGAACTGTGCGTTCTGCCAGGTATTCATGCTGTGAGGCTCAAGAAGCACGTCAGCCGCCCTGACGCCGAGATTGAGCAAGGCGATCCGATAGACGGTCGCTTCCGGCGCGCCGTTTTTCTTCGCGTCGCCGCCACTGACAACAATCTTGCAATCCGATTCGGTCTTCCGACAGTCGTTGTAGAGTGCTACGGCTTCAGCGATGCGCGCATATGAAAACGTTCCCGGTTCGACCGAACTGGTGTGCGCAACTTTCTCGGTACCTGCGCCCAGAAGAACAATCGCGTTGCGTTGACTCCATTCGATTGCCGGTTTCACGTCATAGGCGGATTGCAGGTTGTTCAGCATCCATGCAGGAACAGGGCCGCAGCCGATTGTCAGAAACAGGACGATCGAGATCGCGTAAAGCGTTCTGCCTGTTCGACGCCATTTAAGCGCTGCACAGCGGGTGGCGAGCACAATCATTACGGCAAGAATCGCCAACGTCATCTCTGCTACCTTCAACAAGCAGTCAAAAAGGCGGCGCCTCCATGGGTTGGAGGCGCCGCACCGTGGTCCCTACCGGGGCATCAGAGCTCGATGTCTTCCGCACCCGGGGTGGCAGAGGGGAATGCCTGTTCAGGTTGCGCTGGCTGGAACGGATTCGCCACCTGGCCGGCCAACGCCTCTAGCGCTGCAGCAACGCCGGCGCCGTAGGCCGGGTCGGCCTTGCTGCAATTGTCGATGTGACGTTGCTTGATGAAGTGCGGTGCATCGCCGAGGGCGCGGGCAGTGTTCGCGAACAGGCGCTCCTTCTGCGCCTTGTCGTAGCTGCGAAACAGCGCACCCGGCTGGCTGAAGTAATCGGCGTCGTCTTCGCGGAAGTTCCAGAAGTCGGCATCGCCGCGGATCTTCATGGGCGGCTCGCGGTACCCGGGCTGCTCCTGCCACTGGCCATAGCTGTTCGGCTCGTAGTGCGGCAGACCATCGTAATTACCATCCACGCGCATCGCGCCATCGCGATGGTTGCTGTGCACCGGGCAGCGCGCAGCGTTCACCGGAATCTGATGGTGGTTAACGCCCAGTCGGTAGCGCTGTGCATCGGAATAGGCGAACAGGCGAGCCTGCAACATCTTGTCGGGCGACGGTCCAATACCCGGCACCAGGTTGCTGGGAGCGAAGGCGGACTGCTCCACGTCCTGATACCAGTTGACCGGGTTGCGATTGAGTTCGAACTGACCGACTTCAATGAGCGGGTAATCGCTCTTGGGCCACACCTTCGTCAGGTCAAAGGGGTGGATGCGGTAGGTTTCCGCATCCAGTTCCGGCATCACCTGAACGAACAGCTTCCACTTCGGGAAATCGCTGTTTTCGATGGCGTTGAACAGGTCGCGGCCGTGGCTTTCCCGATCATGACCGACCAGGATCTGCGCTTGCGCATCGGTCAGCGACTCGACACCCTGCTGCGTGACGAAATGGAACTTGACCCAGAATCGCTCGTTGTTCGCGTTGGTAAAGCTGTAGGTGTGCGAGCCAAAGCCGTTCATGTGGCGGAAGCTGCGCGGAATGCCGCGGTCGCTCATCACCACGGTGACTTGCAGCAGGGCTTCGGGTAACAGCGTCCAGAAATCCCAATTGTTGCGCGCACTGCGCAGGTTGGTGTGCGGGTCGCGCTTGACGGCCTTGTTGAGGTCGGGAAACTTGCGCGGGTCGCGCAGGAAGAACACCGGCGTATTGTTGCCGACCAGGTCCCAATTGCCTTCCTCGGTGTAGAACTTCAGCGCGAAGCCACGGATGTCGCGCTCCGCATCGGCGGCGCCGCGCTCGCCCGCCACGGTGGTGAAGCGAGCGAACATCTCGGTTTGCTTGCCGACCTTTCCGAACAGCTTGGCGCGAGTGTAGCGTGTGATGTCGTGGGTCACGGTGAAGGTGCCGAACGCGCCGGAGCCCTTGGCGTGCATGCGACGCTCCGGGATGACTTCACGGTTCAGGTTGGCCAGCTTTTCCAGCAGCCACACATCCTCCATCAACAGCGGACCGCGCGGACCGGCGGTACGGCTGTTCTGATTGTCCACAACCGGGGCGCCGAAGGCGGTTGTCATCGGGGTGACCGGAGCATCACCCTGCTTTTGCGTCGGCGTGGTACTGAGGTCACGCTGCTGCTGCGCGCCTTGTTCTGGCGTAAGCGCGCTGTGATACGGGCACTTTGCGATATTGCTGTCGGACTGGCTCATTGGCTGGCTCCTGTGGGGGTAGAGAGACGCAAGGACTGCGCGTCTGACTGTAGCAAGGATCGATGACCCCAATAATTGAATTAATCCCGGGCGCTCATAGGTCTTTGCTATGTCTGAAAAGCAAGGATCGTTGAAGCACGCGCACGTTTCCTCGTCCGGCCGTTCCTGCTGGAGTGCTGATGCGGCGTAGATAAGCGAAGAGGTATCGGCCTGAGCCGATACCTCTTCGGATTGACTGTCGCGTTGAGAAGATTTACTTCGCTTCGAACATCGATTTGACGTATTGAATGCCGATGCCGAACGCGCCGCCATAATGTTTGGCGATGCCGGTCGTGAGGTCGTATGTCTCGGTGCGAGCCCAATCACGCTGGAGTTCGAGCAGGTAAGTCAGGGAGGTGATCGGGCGCGCCCCTGCCTGCAACATACGATGTACCGCCGCATGATGAGCCGCTTCCGTGCAATCGCCGCTCGCATCGACCACCACGTACACTTCGAAACCCTGTTCCAGCGCGCAGAGTACGGGGCCGTTGCAGCAGACCGACGTCCACAGTCCGGCGATCACAAGGCGGCTTTTGCCTGTGCGATTGACCCGTGCGACGAAGTTCTCATCCTCCCAGGCATTCGATGTCGTCCGGTCAACGATGTCGGCGTTCGGAAATGCTGCCGTGACTTCCGGAAACAGCGGCCCCGCGAAGGTGTCTTTCGAGATTGTCGAGATGATCGTTTGTACACCGAAACCTTTTGCCGTGTCGGCCAGAATGCCGACATTCGCGCGTAGATTGGTGACGTCAATGGACTTCGTGTTGAAGGCCATTTGCGATTGGTGATCAATGAGGAGCAAAGCGTGGTCGTTGGGGCTCAGTAGCGATTTGGCAGGTCTTGCGACAGCTTGGATGCTCATAACGAGGGACCTCTCGAAACTCCGGACGTTGATGTCGGCAAAGCGTCTCGCCTTGCGGGGTCGCAACGCCTTGCATGTATCCCGAGACGTTGCTGTTTCCGAGTATAGGGGCCATTGCAGCGGAGAAAATCGGCATGTTTGCAGAGATGATTCTGCATAAATGCGGACGTTGGTTGGCAGTGATCGACGCTGGCCGCTACTCGCCCACGTACCCCTGTCCATTCGATGCTCGTCCTTCCAGAAAGTCGATCTGCTCACCGATGACGCGCGAGCAGTGGGTCATGAACGCCGTCACCCGCTCGGATTTGCGAATGTCCGGATGCGTGAGAATCCACAGCTCGTCGTACACCTCGGTCACGACCGGACTGACTCGCACAAGACTCGGCAGCAGATCCGCATGCATGCACGGCAGAATTCCGATGCCAATACCCGCCGCTACGGCCGACGCGACCGCCGTCACCGAATCACTGCGATACGCAATGCGCTCGGCACAAACGTGCTCGTTGACGAACGCGTACGCCATCAGTCGGGAAACCCCCTTGCCGTAGCCTGCCCAACGCATACGGAAGAGTGCATCGCGCGCTGGCGTGCTACCGACGAAGTCGATCCTGCGTCCGTAAATTGCCCACGCCACCGTTGCCAGCTTGCGACCCACGAGGTTTTCCGGCGGTGCGATCGTCGCTCGCAATGCGATATCCGATTCGCCGCGCGCGAGGTTCAGCGGCTTGTTGCTGACGATGACCTCGACACGGATTCCCGGATGCTGCCGTTGAAAATCGCCAATGATGGGGGTAAGGAAGTCCAGCAGCAGGGCGTCTGAAGTCGTGATGCGCAGATCGCCCTTAAGCCCCTGGGAACGCCCCGACACCCGACGTGTAACCCCGGAGATGTCGAGTTCGACGCGGCTTGCCAGCGCCAGAATGTCGGTGCCCGCGACCGTAGGCACGTACCCGCTGCGGTGCCGGTCGAAGAGCGGCGTCCCGAGTGCCTTTTCCACGATGCCGAGCCGTCGCGTCAGCGTCGAGTGATTGACGCCGAGCGCTTGCGCCGCGGCCACCAGACTGCCGTTCTCGCCGATAGCCCCGACGATGCGCAGATCATCCCAGGAGAGTTTTTGGAGGAGATCGCTCATGTTGCCACCGGATGCCAATTCAGGATCGCCGCATCTTACCGCCGTTTCGACAGCGTGATCCGCTAACGCATGTCACCAAACCGTCGAACGTTGGCATGCCGCGAAGCACCGCATGCCAACGAATCGACCAACGCGCTTAATGCATCGATGCGGCCGGATCGTCGCGCAATTCACGACGACTCACGCCGGTGCCTGCGAATATCAGGCTTTTGACGAGAAGCGACGCTGCGGCTACGGCGCCCGGCACAGCCAGCACCATGAACATCTCTTCGAACGTGAACTGACGACGTGCGAGCTCTGCCACGAGGAACGAGCCGGCGATGCCGCCAAATCGTCCGATGCCCATCATCCACGCGACGCCGGTAGCGCGTCCGAGCGTGGGGTAGTAGCACGCCGCCAAACCCGGCAGCGACGCTTGTGACGTGTTCGCCATCAACCCCGCCAGCATGACGCATACGACAAGTGCGGCAAGCTGCCCGTGCGTGCGTCCGATAGCAAAGACGAACACGGCCGTGCAAAGAAAGCCCACCGCAACGATCCGGTCGTGATTGAAACGATCCATCAGCCATCCGCTTACCACTGCGCCCAGACCGCCCAAAGGGAAGAGGGCGGCGACCACGACAGCCTGCGTCGGCGTGAGGCCTGCGTCCTTGAACAGCAACGGCATCCAGTTCACGATCGCGTAGAAGATCACCAGCCCCATGAAATAGGTGATCCAGAGCAGCAGCGACCCGCCCCAATAGGCCTTCGAGAAGACGAGTGCCAGACCACGCTTGGGTGCAATGCCGTCAACGTTCGTCTTCGGCCCTTCGTGCAGGGCGAAACGCAGAGCGCCATCCGGCAGCGCCGCGATTTTCCTGAGCACCACAGCAATCCGTTCATGCGCGGTGGCATTGTCGCCATCGCCCGCCCGCGACACGAGAAACCGCACGGACTCGGGAATCCTGAGCATCATCACCGTCAGCACCAGTGGCAAAGCGCCCCCGAGGACGAACAAGCTCCGCCAACCCCAGATCGGCAGCATCCATGCCGCGACTAGCCCGCCAATCCCTGCACCGACGGAAAACCCGCAGAACATGGCATTTGTCAGCAACGCGCGACGTGGCCCGGGGCAGTACTCGTTGGTCAGTGTTACGGCGTTGGGCATCGCCGTGCCGAGCGCGAGGCCGGTCAGGCAGCGCAGCGCGGTCATCTCGGCGATGTTCGTCGTCCAGGCCGTAATGAGCGTGAGGGCGCCCATGCCGAACACGGCGACCAGCAACACGGTCTTTCGCCCGATTCGATCGGCAATCGGACCGCTTAGCAACGATCCGGCAGCAACGCCGAACATGGCCGCGCTCAACAGCGGTCCCAGCGACAGCTTGTCGAGTGACCATTCGCGCATCAGCGAAGGGGCTGCGTAGCCGATAACGGCGGTATCGAAACCGTCGATTAGCATCGTGAGAAAGCACAGCACAAACAGGTAGCGCTGACTTCCGGATAAGGGATTTTTGTCGATGAACGCCTGCACATCGACCGTCTGGGTGGACATGGTTGTCTCCTGAATTCGGCGCTCTGCGACGCCTGAAAAGTCATCAAATAATGTGAAGTGGCGCTGCGCCTGCTGTGTTTATCGCGACATCACTCCGTTGGCAGGCAAGCCCCTCATCGTGCGAAGCAAAGAAACGCGGCAATAGCGCCAAGCACGAGCGGGTACTCAAGCCGCATCCACGCGCGACTGCGAACGAGCGACACGTACACGCCGGCGAGTACCGCCAGGGCAAGTGCTGCGCCGAGCCAAGACTTCGCGCTGAACAGCAACACCGCTGCCGCTACCTCTGCGACCGCGACCGCATGGCGCAGCCAGTCCGGATAACCCCAGTCCGAATACTCCTGCCGGATGAATCGCGGACCGACGGCGTTGAGCGCCGCCGCCCAAAGCAACGCAAGAGCCAGCAGGAGACGTAAGAGATCGAGGCTATCCATGGAAATGTAGAAAGTGGCGAACGTGATGAAAATGACGAATTAGCGCGAGGAAGCCACCGGATAAGCGGCCAGCATTTCCAGCTCGACGCGCGCGCCCGGCGTGGACAACTGGTTGATGCAGACCGTGGTGCTGGCGGGCTTCCATTCGCCGAAATACTCCTTCATGACGGCGACCATGCCGTCCTGATCGCGCATGTCGGTGAGGTACTTCGTGACCTTGACGACGTCCGTCCAGGTCAGCCCCTCGTGCGCCAGGATGTTGCCGATGGTTTCCATCGCGCGGCGGGTCTGCTCGCGGATGCTGTTGTGATGGTGATGTTCATCCTCCTCGTGCGGATGCTTGTGATACAGCGGAGACGCGGTCGCCCCCGAGATATAGAGCACCGGGCCAACGCCTTCGAGTCGGATCGCCGGCGCGTAAGGCATGTCCTTCACGCGTGCCGGGTTCGTCTGAATCTCCTTGATGCGGTCGTTGGTGGGCGAGGTGCTGTAGGCCGTGCGCAGTGTCGTCATGATTTGTCTCCTCTTGAGCTGGTGGAATCTGTGTGTCAAATGGTCGGATGATGTCGATGCATCGGAATCAGGTATGGGTGGGGGAGCGATAGCTGGCGGCGAGCGCGACGTAGCGACCGGCAATTTTTCGGTACGCCGCAGACTCCGCCGGGGTGAGCGTGCGAAGCAGGCGCGCCGGATTGCCGGCCCAAAGCTCGCCCGAGCCGATCTGCTTGCCGGGCGTGAGGACTGCGCCTGCCGCGAGTACACCGTTCGTGGCGATACGGCAGCCGTCGAGCACGCGCGCGCCGAAGCCGACGAACGCGTAGTCCTCCAGCGTGCACGAATGCAGCACGGCGGCGTGACCGACGGTACAACCGTCGCCCACGATGCAGGGTTCACCTCCGGTGCTCGCATGCAGCACGCTCTGGTCCTGAATGTTGCTGCCGCGTCCCACGCGAATCGCCTGCACGTCTGCGCGCAGCACGGCGCCGAACCAGATCGAAGCGTTGTCGGCGATTTCCACGTCGTACACCACGACCGCACCCGGCGCCACGAACGCTGTTGCACTGACGCGCGGCTGCTGCGCCATGTGTGGGAATGTGTCGAAGTCAGGCATTGGGCATCACCAGCAAAACGCGGCATGGACGTGTGGATACGTTGCGCAATTCACGCGCTTCGCCAGCGGGGATACGGCAACTGTCTAACGGTCCGAGAACGGCAGTCGACGTGTCGTCGCCAAGCCCTGTGCGAATCAGCAGCTCACCCTCGATCACGACATAGAACTTCTCGACGTCCGACGCGCTGGCGGTCGTGCCGCCACCCGGTTCGATGAGCGACGTCCCGATCCATGCCGTGTCGGACGGACCCGCCTCGCGACCTTGCAAGCGTCGCATTTCCATGTTCACGTGACCCGGGGCGTCATAACCGGGCGCATTGCGATATCGGACGAGATGCATGCTGTGTGCCTCACGGCGCCAGAACGACGCGATCCATCGACCCGGCCAGCACCTTGCGATAGGCGTTGCCGGCTTCTTCGAGCGGGAGGAGCGAAGCGTCGTCCACGTCGAAAGCGCGCAGCGAGCCATCGTCGAATCCCGGTTTCAGTTCGCTGAGGATGGCAGCGCACTCCACGGCCGTCAGCTTAAGGCTGTCGACGCCGAGGATCTGCAAGTTGCGACGGTAGAGAACGAGGATGTCGAACGTCACATTGCGTTCGATGGTCGAGATCAGGATCTGTGTACCCCCGATGGCGAGACTCTCGAACGCCAGCGAGAAGTACGGCGAGCCGACAGTGTTGTAAGCGATGTCCGCCCCACGTCCTCCCAGCGCTTCCTTGAGCTTGGCCGCCAGATCGGGATCGTCCGAGCGGAACATCTGGACCGTGCCGCTCGCATGGCCCAGATAGCGATCCGTATTGCGGTCGACGGCGACCACATGCGCACCGGCGCGTGTGGCGATCTGAATGGCCGCCTGTCCGACTTTGCCGTTCGCGCCGAATACGAGCACGTTCTGGCCTTTGCCGCGCAGCCCCGCACGACGCAGACCCTCGCTGGCGGTGATGAACGGCACGCCGACCGTGGCAGCTGCGGAGACCGATACCGAGGCCGGCTTGCGGCTGAGCGCCTGAATCGGCAGGACCAGATGGCGGGCGTGCGTGCCGTCGCGCGTCACGCCGAGATCGCCGCCCGTTCCCCAGACTTCCGCGCCGAGCCAGACGGCAGGGCCGTCGATAACGACACCGGAGAAATCCCGCCCTGGCGTGCGCGGCCACACGGCGTTCGGCATGTAGCCGAGCGCAGCCTTCACGTCGCTCGGATTGACGGCCGCAGCGCGCACTTCCACCAGCGCATGGTCGGGCGGAACGTCGGGCAATCCGACGTCGACGATTTCAGGCGCGAGCGCTTCGGCGTCGCGGGCTTGGGCGTGCAAGACCAGCTTGCGGGCGCTATTGGCAGTGTGGGTCGTCATGATGATAAAGATGAGTAAAAAGTAACGAGGAATTCCCAGGGCTCAGCGAGCATTCGTCGCGGGCAGTTTCCATTCGGCACGCGCTTCTTGCGATGTCGCGAGACGCCCGCCCAGCGATTCGACCAGGTGGCGTGCCTTGGACACGAGTTCGGCATTGCTTCGTGCAAGCACGCCGCGCTCCAGATAGATCGTGTCCTCCAGGCCGACGCGCACATGTCCGCCGAGCAGCCAGCTTTGCGCGACGGCGGGAAAGGCGTGACGTCCGATGGCAAAGGCGGTCCATTGCGCGCCGTCCGGCAGGAGCGATCTGGCGAATGCCACCGACGCCGGCGAGAACGGCAACGCATAGCTCACACCGAGCACAAAGCTGAACAGGCCGGGACCGTCGAGTACGCCGTCGTCGATCAGCTTGCGGGCTAATACGAGGTCGCCGCTGTCGAAGCATTCGAGTTCCGGCATGACGCCGGCGGCGCGAATGGCCTCGGCCATCTTTGCGACGTTCTTCGGCGTGTTGATGACCACCTGATCGCCCGAATTCATGGTGTTCAGATCGAGCGAGCAGATGTCCGGACGCAGCGCCACCACGTGTTCGATGCGCGCCAGCGGCGGCAGCAGCGTAGTGCCCGGGCCGGCGACACGCGGGTCGTCTTCACCCGGAACGAAGCGTCCGCCGGGGCCGGTCGTCAGGTTGATGATGAGTTCGGGGCGATGACTGCGAATGATCTCGACAGCCCTGGCGTACAGATCGAGGTCCATCGACGGTGCGCCGGTCTTCGGATCGCGTACGTGCAGGTGAACGCTCGCGGCGCCCGCATCCGCGGCGGCAAGACTTTCCTCTGCAATCTGTGTCGGACTGATCGGCAGATGCGGGGTTTGCTCGGGCTTGGTCAGATTGCCCGTGATGGCGCAGGTCAGAATCGTGGGTTTCATGATGTCGTGGTGCGGTGAATTCAGTTCAGATGGCGACCGCCATCGACGACGAAGATGCTGCCGGTGGCGTAGCGCAATGACGTCGCACAAGCCACCACGGCGGCAGCGACATCGTCAGCGGTGCCCACGCGCTGCAACGGGATCGTGGCGCCGACGCGCTCGTTGAACGCCGCGTCGCGCCCTGTCACGAAGCCGGAGTCCACCACGCCGGGCGAGACGGCGAGCACACGAATCGACGGCGCCAGCGTTCGGGCGAGTGCGCGCGTCGTGGCATCCACCCCGGCTTTCGCTGCGGCATATGCCAGATTGCTGCCCATGCCGGTGAACGCGGCGATCGACGACACATTCACCACCAGCCCGTCGCCGCGGCTGGCCAGTTGCGGCGCAAAGGCGCGGATCGATGCAAAGGACCCGCGCCACGTCACGGCAAAGATGTCGTCGATCAGATCGTCCGACAACGCGTTCAGATCGGACGCCGGGACCGGTTTCGTAAAGCCCGCGGCATTCACGAGGATCGACGCACCGCCGGCGGCTTCCACGGTTTTCGCCGCTGCGGCGAGTTCGTCGCTGCACGTCACGGAGGCCTGCACCACAAAATGGCCGTTGCCAGGCAACGACGCCAGCAGCGAGGTCGTCGTCTCCGGGCAATCGCGTTGCAGCACTACGATGCGTGCGCCAAGCGCGGCTAGCCGGTGCGCCGTGGCGCTTCCGATAGCGCCATTGCCGCCGGTAATCACCGCGATCTTGTCGTCGAGACGATCCTGCGGCCGGAATGGAGAAAGAAGTTGATGGGACATAACGATATCGATGAGCACTCAAGGAAGCGGGCAGTGGGGCAGATGGGTTTCGCCGGGCTCCACGCGAAGATCGACGTTCAGCACATAGCCACCGCGACCGTCTGAGTCGAAATGGCGCACCAGCGAGCCCACGGCGCCGAAGACGACGTCTTCATGCACGTGCGGATCTTCCGCGTCGAAGAACTGCGTGGCGAGCACCTTATGTCCTTCGGCTGCCACGATGAAATGCAAGTGCGCCGGACGCATGACGTTGCGTCGTTGTGCGGCGAGCAACTTGCCGCAGGGGCCGTCGGTCGGCACCGGATAGCCGGCCGGACGCACGCTATCGAACCAGAAACGGCCCTCGGCGTCGGTCTCGAAGCGGGCGCGCAGATTCATGTCGCGCTGCGATTCGTCCTGATTCTCGTAAAGCCCGTCGGGCGACGCCTGCCACGTCTCCACGCGCGCGCCTGCCAGCGGCGTGCCGTCAAGGCTCGTCACCCGACCACGCACTTGCAGTGGCGCGCCGGGGGTGTCGTCGGAGCAGACCTTGGCGCCATTGGCGCGAAGCGGTTGATGCGCGCGCCAGAACGGCCCCACCAGTGCGGGCTCCGTACCACCTGCTGCGACAGCATCGCGCGCATTGCTGAGTTGCACGAGCGTCGCGAGGCCCAGGATGTCGGCGAGGAGAATGCCTTCATGCTTGCGCGGTCCGGTCGCCTGGCCGATGGCGACAAGGAAGTCCAGGCCGGTCTGTAGCTCGTCGGGCGTCAGTTCGACTTCGAGGGCGAGCGCGTGCAGGTGCCGGATGGTCGCGGCCAGGATCGTTCGCAGGCGCGGATTCGTCGTTGTTTCGTTGGCGGCCAGTACGGCAGCCAGCAACGCCTCTGGCTGGGGCGATGCGGATGGCGTGGTCAAGGTGAAGTCTCCGTGTTGGGTCGTGCCTTTCGAGGGCAAAATTAAGGCAAACGTTTGTCCTTTATTTGCTCTGAATCGTAGACATCGATGGGTGACCTGTCAAACGGTTTTTTGGGCGAAGCTCTGAAATACCTGGTTGCGTGACTCTCGTGCGAGATGTGGCAGAATGTGCAAACCATTGCAAATTCGGCCTTTATGAAACGCGCTAGCCCTGAAAATTCGACGTCGAAACCTGAATCGAACGGTTCGCCGACGATCACGGACATTGCACTGGCAGCGGGGGTCAATGTGGCGACCGTGTCGCGGGCGCTGCGCGGCGTTCCCGGCAAGGTGTCGGCGCGGCGTCGTGAGGAGATCGAGCGTATTGCCCGGGAAATGGGCTATCGGCCGAATGCGCTGGCGGCGTCGCTGCGTACGCGCCAGTCGAACCTTGCGGCGATCATCGTGCCGGACCTCGGCAACCCGGTGTTCGGGCCGATGGTGCAGGGCATCGAGCGCTCGCTTCGCGCGCGCGGGCATCTGTCGCTGATCGTGCAGACGCCGAGCGATCCAAAGGAGCGTGAGTCGCTGATCGTGGCGCTGGCGAGCCGTCAGGTGAGCGGGTTGATGATTCTGGCGGCGGAAAATCATGATCCGTTGCTGCACGCCGCCCGTCGCAGCAATTTGCCGACGGTGCTCGTCAACCGTGGCTCGGGTGATCGCCAGTTTGCCGCGGTGGTCAACGATGATCGCGAGAGCGTACGGCAGGTACTCGAACATCTCACGGGGCTCGGGCACCGCCATATCGCACATGTTGCCGGGCCGGGCACTTCGTCGACCGGCAGTGCGCGCCGCGTCGCATTCGAACAAATGGCCCGCGAGTTGAATCTGACCACGTCGACGGTCGTCGAGTCCCTGGCTTTCACACGCGAAGCAGGGCGAGCGGCGACCGAGCAATTGATGGCAGACGGCGCGCCGTTTACGGCGATCTTCGCGGCCAACGATTTGCTCGCGCTTGGCGCCCTCGACGTGCTCCGAGCACGAAAGCTTGCCGTGCCGGCGCAGGTGTCGCTCGTCGGCCATAACGACATGCCGCTCGTCGACCTGATCAATCCGCCGCTCACGACCGTGCGCATTGCGCTGGAGGAAATGAGCGAGCAGGCGGCGGCGCTGTTTATCGAGCGCATCGATTCTCCCGACGCCACGCCCATCACCCGAATGCTGTTGCCAACGCTTGTCGTGCGCGAATCGACGGCGCCGCCCGCGGCCTGACTGCCTCAGGCGAATCGACACGCCGTTGTCGCGCCGAAGGGGCGGGTAAAGGTAAAGGCAAGGGCGAGGTCTCCTCGCCGGCGGGAGCCATTGAACACAAGACCGACCTCCAGCGTTCACGTTCTTGAACGCTGAGTTGCGCATTCGGATGCTTACGCCGGGCGCGGGATCACCTATCTTCTCCAGTCAGATCGGGGCATTGAGCGCACCCGCTACGAACATGGAGTCAGAAGTGAATCAATTGAAATGCTTGCCGCAGATGGAGGTGATCTGGGGGCACGACATCGTGAAGGCCGTATCCGCATCGCTTGGGGACTACGGCATCCATCGGCCGATGACATTTACCATTTCGTCCCTTGAGACGTGGCATCGCGAGCATCTGCAACCCGGCATTCGCGACGAAGTCGGCCGCTACGTCAATCTGCCCCCGCATGTGCCGGACTTCGCTGTGCGCGAGGCGCTTCAGGCCTGCGTCGACAAGGGCGCGAGATCGATCGTCGCCGTGGGTGGCGGATCCGTGCTGGACGCCGCAAAGGCCGTCTCGTGGCAGCATTTCGAACTGACGGGAAACTACCTGCCGATTGCCGCGTTCCCCACGACCTTATCCGGCGCTGAGTTTTCTCACTACTTCGGCGTGACCGAGACCGATGGGGCGCAGAAATTCAAGCGCAGCTATGCCGTGAGAGAGACGGTCCCCACACTGGTCGCGATCGATCCCTCGCTGATCGCCGGAACACCGCGTCATCTGTTGCTGAGTTCGGCGATCAAGGGCATCGATCATGCGGTGGAAGGCATGCGCCGGGTCGGTGTCGACCATCCGCACGCGATTCTGGCCAGACAGGGTGTAGAGCGCTTCGTCGGTGTGTTGCAATCGTGGCCGAAGCAACAGGAGACGCAATCGCTGCTCGCAAGCGGTGATGTATCGCCCGACGATCTGCTCAATCTCCAACTGGCCGCATGGCAGTGCTATTTCTATCCGGCCTCGGTCATCTACGGTCTCAGCCATCGCATTGGCCACATTCTCGGCGGCACGTTCGGGCTGCCGCACAGTGTTACGTCCTGCGTCACGCTCGCGCCGGTGATTCGGGCTACCGGCGCTTCGTACGGCGACAAGCTCAGCATCTTCTCGAACGGTATCGGCGGCGAGGCGGGCGCCGCTCAACTCTCGGATCGAATCGCGGGTCTTGTCACGTCGCTGGCGTTGCCCAGCCGCCTGCGGGATCTGAATTTCGACCGGGCGAATTTGCCCGAGGTGGCGGCGCTGCTCAAGCAGAATTACCCCTCGGAGGTGTCGGATCTCGGTGACAACGCCGCCGAGAAACTCGACGACCTTCTGGAGCGGCTGTGGTGATGTCAGTGCTGCCATCGCTCAGGACCCACCAACATCGGGCCCCCGGATTAGCCGAACTTCGGACGACGCTGGCCATGGGCGCGATCAGCGCGGTGGCGGTGACGGAGCAGGCGCTGGAGACAGCGGAGCACTGCAAGCGGGACGTGAACGCATTCGCCGCACTCGACCACACCGGGGCGCTCGCTGCGGCATCGGAAAGCGATCGACGTTTCGCGAACGGCACGGCACGCCTTCTCGAAGGCCTTCCCATCGCCGTCAAGGATCTGATCGATACGAAAGATGTCGAGACCTGTTATGGGGCCGCGACCTACCGTGGCAATGTGCCGACGGTCGACGCCGATATCGTGAGGGCGTTGAGCGCTCAGGGGGCTGTCATCATCGGCAAGACCACGACGCACGAGTTCGCCTGGGGCGTGACGACTGAGAGCGAGGCATTCGGCGACACGCTCAATCCGCTCGACCCTTCTCGCATCCCCGGCGGATCCAGTGGCGGCATGGCCGCAGCGATCGCCTATGGTGCCGTCATGGCCGGGGTGGGAACGGATACGGGCGGTTCCGTGCGCATTCCCGCCTCACTGTGCGGCGTCGTGGGCTTCAAGCCCACGTGGGGCAGATTGTCGACGCGGGGTGTGTTTGCGCTGGCGCCGTCGTGCGATCACGTCGGATGGCTGGGAAGGGAGGTGAGCGACGTCAGCTTGCTTGCGTCCGCCCTCGACATCGCGTCGCCCGGCAGTGATGCCCGCACGAGCCTGCGGCTGGGCGTGATCCGCGAGATCGCGCCGGTGCCGTTGAGCGCCGGCGTGGGCGAGGCATTTGATAGCGCAACGGACCGTCTTCAACTCGCGTTCCCGTGCATACCCATCGATACGTCCGGTCTGTTCGACGGCGCATTCGACGCCTTCGCCTGTATCGTGCTGGTCGAGGGCGGGATCGAGCACTTCCGTCGCAACGACTGGGCGCGAATTGTCACCAGCTACGGCGCGCAGACCGTCGACAGACTGACGCGCGCCCGCGCGATGAGTCTTGCCACTTACGCCGACGCTCAGCAAAGCCGACGTCAATTCGCCGCACGGTTGCATGCCGCGATGGCGGACATCGATTATCTGTTGCTGCCGACGTGCCCGTGCGTCGCGCCGGTACGGCATCGCGAGGAGGTCAGCATCGGCGCCTGGTCGGGCACGCTTCGCGAGGCGCTGATGACCTACACGGCGCCGTTCAATCTTGCCGGCTTCCCGGCGATCTCGATTCCGCTGCCGGCAACGGCGGGCGCGCTTCCGGCGGCGATGCAAATCATCGGTAAGCCGGGGGACGACGGCGGGCTGTTACAGATAGCACAGCAGGTGGCGTCAGTGATCGGTGCATAGCGCTGAACCGGGCAGCGCGTAACGTGGAAGGCCGGAGGGTTGTGCTCAAGCATCGTCACTAAACTCCGGCGTTCACCCAACTTGCGCGGCGCCCTTCAGCACTGATCTGCCCGCAGAATCTGAGCGATTCGCGTTGAGACCGACGGCAGCGTCATCGCATCGCTATCGATGGCGCCGCCGTCGCCGAACAGCGGCTGACTCAGTCGCGTCAGGATGCCGCCCGTTGGCATCTCGACGGCAAGCCTGGCGCCGCGCTCATAGGCATGGCGAAGGGTGTCCTGCCAGTTCACCGGGCGTGCCATGTTCCACGCGAGATCCTCGGCGATGTCATCGGGATGAAAGAGCGCACGTGCGCGTGTGCAACTGATGTAGGTCATTCTCGGCCGTTGCACGCGAACGTTTGCGGTGGCCTCCGCCAGCGTCTTTGCCTGCCTGTTGAGCAACTCGCAGTGGGATGGCACGGTCATGGCAAGCCGAACCGCTTTCGCGGCACCCGCCTTCAATGCGAGAAGCCGAACGCTGTTCAGTGCGCCCGTGCTGCCTGCTACGACGATCTGATGCTCGGCATTCAGATTGGCCACATACGCAGGCGTGTCGGCGGTGTGTACCTGATGCACGATCGCGCTCACGGTGGCAACGGGTAGCCCGGTGATCGCAGTCATCCCGTAGCCGTTCGGATACGCGGTCTCCATCAGACGTCCCCGCAAACGAACGAGCCGCAGCGCATCGTCGAAGCTCACGACGCCCGCTGCGACCGCCGCTGCCCACGCGCCGATCGAGTGTCCGGCGACGATGGCCGGCGTCGCATGCACGGCGGTGAGCGCTCGTGTCATCGCGACACCCGCCACCAACAGCACCAACTGTACGGACGTCGTCGAACGAAACGCGTATTCGGTGCAAAGTGCCGACGGATCGATGCCGATGATGTCACGCGCTTCAGCCAACGTTTTGCGAACTTCCGGCGTGTCGGGCAACGAATCCAGCATGCCGATGCGCTGCCCGCCCTGACCGGGGTAGGTGAACACGACGCTCACGGTGCGTCTCCCGGGTTGTCCCACGGGTCCGCAACGAGCTTCGGTCCCCATTGGGTCTTCACGAGGGTGCGCGTCGGCGAGCCCAACCACTCGCGAAGCGAGAAGCCGCCGCCCCCCGTATCGATCTGTATGTCGAGCCGGCAAACGTTGTCGCGGGCGATCCATGCGAGCGTATCGACTTGCGAGTCCGCTGGCCGAAAGGGCAGGCGAACCACGAGATCGAGATCGCTTTGCGCGTGCAGCACTGGCATCCCGGTCGCCAGCGCAAAGCCGACGCCCCCGGTGGGTCCCCAGTGCAGGCCGAGTGCATTCAGGGCGGGAGCAAGCTCGCGAAGCGCCGTCAGACAGGGCAGTACATCGGTGTTACACGTATCGCGCACCCCGTCGATCAGCGACTCCGGCGTGACCACGCGCCGCACCGCCCGATACGACGCGTGCGCCGCGATACGTTGATCCCGAGTCGTGCCTCGCAACCCCACCGGCACGAGGCCGGGCTGCGCGTCGGGGGCCCTTCGTACAACGACCGGCACGCTGGCTGTCATCGCATCGTGCGCCCACGCCGGGACGGACGGTTCTGGCGGAAACACCAGTTCATCGCACCAGAGCAGATCGTGCGGACGCAATGATGGCCGATGCGTGGCGATGGCAGGTGTCATTGCACGACAGCCTTCGTCGCAAGAAACAACAGCGAGGGTCCGAGCAGGCAGCCCAGCCCGGTATGGAAGGTGGCGACGAGTGCACCGTAGGGCACCAGCCGGCGATCGGTTGCCGCAAGCCCCGCCGACACGCCGCTGACCGTACCCGCCAATCCTCCGAACACCATCGCCGCGCGCGGGTTGTTCAGCCCGAGCAGACGCGCGGCAAACGGCGTGCCGACCATGACGATGATGGCCTTGATGAGGCCGGCGGCGATCGAAAGCGCCATCACGTCGGAACTCGCGCCGATGGCCGCACCGGTGACAGGGCCGACGATATAGGTCACGGCGCCCGCACCGATGGTGGTCATGCTCACGGCATCGGTGTAGCCGAAGGCATGTGCCAGCGACGCCCCGACGACAAAGGGCAGCACGGTCCCGAGAATCAGCGAGATCGCGCCGATCAGTCCCGCTTTGCGGGCTTCGGCGACCTGCACTTCGAACGCGGTGGCAACGATGGCGAAGTCACGCAACATCGCACCTCCCATCAACCCGATGCCGCTGAACAGGGAGACGTCCGCGAGCCCCTGTTGCCCGCCTGCGGCGACACCGCCCCAATAGGCGAGTACGAGACCGATCATGATGGCGATGGCCGAGCCGTGAACACGCCCGAACGTCAGCCGTCGGGACAGCCACATGGAAAGCCCCATGATGATGCCGACGAGCGCGAAGGCTGTGACCAATCCGTTGTGCTGCAAGACTTTCTCGAACATGGATAGCATGGCGGTTGCCCCTCAGGCGTTGGGTTGTGCCGACTCGGACAGCGGCGGCAATGGTTGCGCGTTGCCTGTCCGGTTGATCAGGGCGATGGCGACACCGCAGACGAGCACCGCGCCGATCGCAGCAAGCAGCGCGACCGGACCGCCACGTAATGCCGTCACGACGTTCTGCTGGGCGGCCATCGCGACCACGACGGGGATGTACATTGCGCCCCAGAAGGACACGCCGGCTTCGGTCGCCGCCGGCATCAGGCCCCGCCGGTGCAGATAAAGGCGGGCGCAAATCAATAGCAGCATGGCAATGCCGACGCCGCCGACGTTGGCCTTGACGCCAATGGCCTGACCAAGCAGATCGCCGAGGAAGATGCCCGCGAGATGGCAGATCGCGAGCAGGGTCGTACCGTAAATAATCACTTGCTGTCTCCTGGAGGATGTAACGCCAACCCGGCGTTTCTGGTGTTATGGCAAGTGCCGGGTTGTCGGGGGGATGTCTGCTACCAGAGCACCTTCATTCTTTCGCGCACGGTCGAGGAGGCTCGTCGCGATGGCGCACCAAGCCGGCTGGCAAGACCGCGTGACGGATCCGCCTGAATATCTGCCAGCGCCTGTATCAGCACATCGCGGACTTCGCCTACATCGTGAGGCGTGGGGTGTTGTGCGGAGCTGACCTTCAGCAGACGCCACAAGAGGCCTAGCGACGCGAAGCTGGAGATGTCGTATGCCATCGGGGGAATCGTTTGCGCGAGCGCTTCAAGCTCACCGACCGAGCGCTGGGTAATGCGGGCGGCGGCGTGCTTTCCCATGGCATGGATCATCACGCCCGGGTCATCGAGCGCTATCAGACGGTTGGCCTGATATCCGTGCGCGAGGAACGCGCCGGACATCGCGCGTCCGACGATGAGCCCGATCACCGGATGCCCGGCCAGACGCGCAGCGGCATAAGCATCGGCCGCAGCGGCCAGCGCGAGGTGGATGCCGAAGGCTTCTTCGCGCCGCCCGTAAGCCTGACTGGCGACATCCACGACGGCGACGATGGCGCACTTGCGAGTGCTGTTCCGGTCGCGTGCCATGGCGTCGCGCACCGCGCGGGCCAGTTGCCAGCCCTCGATCAGACCGACTTCGCCATTCCGCACACGCGGGAACCGGTTGTTTGCGTCGGGCACCACGGCGATGAAGCGCGCCGGAGAATCGCCCAGCGACGCGTCCACCACCTGCAACGTGCTGCCGTAATCGCCGGTTTCGATGCAAGGTGCCGCCTCGGATGTCAGCGCGCGCATCCAGACGGCGCCGCGTGGGGATCGTTCGGAATTGCTCATGAGAGGTCTCCTGCTCGTGCGCTGGCATAGAGCGTGCGCACGTCTTCCGGGGAAGGCTGATGCGTGACGTCCACCTGCATCAACCGGTCGAGGTAATACCCGATCCGTTCGCTGCGCGGGGACTTGGGGACACCATCGCGCAGCCATGTCAGCACCTGCGTGCGGATGATCGCGATATCGTCGTCGACGCAGGCATCGACCAGTCCCGTCGCCATGCGTTGTTCTCCGCCAGTCAGACTCCAGATGAAAGGGCGGTCGCGCGAGTCGTACTCCTCGACACCGGCTTCCTGCTCGATCACGGACGGACCGTTGAGCCCGAGCCGTGCTTCCCGTGTGACAAGGAGATAGCTGCACATGCCGGCGGCAATGCTCATGCCGCCGAAGCAGCCGACCACGCCCGCCGAGATGCCGATGACGGGGCCGAACGTGCTGAGTTCGTGGATCGCGGCGTGAATTTCGGCGATGGCGGCGAGCCCGAGATTGGCTTCCTGAAGCCGCACGCCACCCGTCTCGAAGACGATGACGGCGCGTGTCGGAATCCCGTTGCGGTTGTCCTCGACGGCGCACTCGAGCGCGCCTGCGATTTTCGCACCGGAGACTTCGCCCATGCTGCCGCCCTGAAAGGCGCCTTCGATAGCGAGGACCACGGCCGGTTGCGCGTCGAGCGTACCGCGCGCGACGACCACGCCGTCGTCCGCCTGCGTGACGATGCCCTGACGCGGCAGCCAGGGCGAGGACAGACGCTCGAACGGATCGAGCAGTTCGCGGAATGTGCCGGCGTCGAGCAAGGCGATAGCGCGGCGGCGTGCGTCGCGCTCGATGAAGCTGTCTCGTTGTATCGGAGTTTTCGTCATCTCGTTGGCCTTTATTGCAGAGATTCGAGCGCTTCGCGCGCCTGCTCGAGGCGAAGGCGAACAACGGCCGGGGTCGCGCCGAAATCGTTAATTTCGATGTTGAGCGCCGGCCACGTGTGTGAGGCAAAGATGCGATCGAGCTGTGCCTGCCAGATGCCGGACATGCCATTGAGCGATGTGGTGAGTTCGACGTGGATGCTGCCCGACGTTCCCGGGGTCAGCAGAACCTCCAGGTCGCCCGAGCCGACGACCCCCACACACGTGCGGCCCGCGCTGGGTGCGCCGCCGGAGAAATGAAATTGAAGTCGTTCCATGGGCGTGTTTCCGAAAGACTTAAGAGCGGTGATTGGGACGAAGGCGTGCGCTGCGCGACAACCGGTCGAGGAAAAGGGCTGCCGCGAGCATGTCGGCCGCACCGCCGGGCGAGATATGGCGGGCGAGTATGTCGGACTCGAACTGTCGGAACCGGCGTCGGCCTTGCGGCGTCGATAGCCCCCCGCATGCGCGCACGGCGCTCGCGCCGCTTTGCACAGCATGCAGGCCGTCGGGCCCGCCTCGAGCGAGTACACAGGTGTCGTCAAGCGTCGCCATCACGGCGAGCAGGGCGTCGACACGGGCGTGGTCCTCGCGAACCCCTGCCGCACGAGCTCGCCTGAGTGCGGGGAGTGCGACCTTCGTGACGTGAGGAAAGCCGGCCCATGCCTGGCCCCGTGCCCCACCGACGCCATAGTCGAGACAGGCGCGTTCCCCTTTGTGTCCGGTGGCGCAGGGCGCGAAGCGATCGGGCAGGCGGGCAAGTGCTGCGGCGCGACGTGCGACGGCTGTCGCTCCCAGCGTGTTGGGCGCCTGTGCGGCAGCGGTGATCAGCAGACCCAGTGCCCAGATCGCACCGCGATGGGTGTTGACGCCGCCGGTCGCCGCGAGCATGGCCTTTTCTCCGAGGCGCCCGAGGCGGCCGATTTGCTCGCGCAGACGCATGGGGTCGCCGATCAGTACGCCTGCCTTGGCCATCGCCTCGAAGGTCGGGCGAAGAACGTTGGCGGAGCGCACCATCAACGCCCAGGTGAGATCGTGATGCGCACCGCTTCCCCGCACGTCGACCAGCCCCGGCTTCGGGGATAGGGTCACTTCGTCGATCAAGGCGAATTCGACGAGCGTGGCGAGTTTCGTCGCGAGTTCGATGGGCTGCGATGGCGACTCGATCTGTCGAATCAGGGCCTTGTCCATTACCAGCTCCGGAAGCGCGCAGGCGGGTCGTAGAGGCCGCCCGACCATTCGACCAGCTCGCCGATGCTTTTGGCCGCCAGCAACTCACGACTGGCATCCGTTGGGCGAATGCCGAGGTCTTCCGGCAGCGCAATGAGTCCGTCGCGACGCATCGCGGCGGTGTCGGCCGGATCGTGTTTCAGCCCGATGGCGGTGACGCCGGCCACGGCCGAGATCATCGCGCGCCGCTCTTCCAGCGAGCGTGCCTTGTAGAGGTAGGCGATGCCGTCTTCGGTGAGCAGATGGGTGACGTCGTCGCCGTAAATCATGACCGGGGCGAGTGGCATGCCGCTTTGCTTCGCCACGGAAACGGCGTCCAGCGTCTCCACGAACGTCGGCTTTCCGCCCTCCTGGAACGTCTCGACCATCTGCACCACGAGCTTCTTGCCGCGTTCCAGCAGGGTGTCTGGCTGCGTCATGTCGAGCCAGGCAGGGGTGGGGTGACGCCGCCCACGCGGATCGTGTCCCATGTTCGGCGCACCGCCGAAGCCGGCGAGCCGCCCGCGCGTCACGGTGGACGAATGGCCGTCGCCGTCGATTTGCAGTGTGGCGCCGATGAAGAGATCGACCGCGTACTGACCGGCGAGTTGGCAGAGCATCCGGTTGGAGCGTAGCGAGCCGTCGTGGCCGGTGAAGAAAACGTCCGGACGTGCGGCGACATAGCGCTCCATGCCAAGCTCAGTGCCGAAGCAATGCACGCTTTCGACCCAGCCGGATTCGATCGCGGGGATCAGCGTCGGGTGCGGATTCAGCGTCCAGTTCCGGCAGATTTTGCCTTTCAGCCCAAGGCGCTCGCCGTACGTCGGCAGAATCAGTTCGATGGCGGCTGTATTGAAGCCGATGCCGTGGTTGAGGGACTGCACGTTGTGCCGCTCATAAATGCCGCGAATGGCCATCATCGCCATTAGCACATGCACGGATTTGATCAGCCGGGGATCGCGGGTGAACAGCGGCTCGATGAAAAACGGCTTGTCCGCGACGACAACGAAGTCCACCCACGAAGCGGGAATATCGACGCGCGGCAGTTCGGCAACGTCGTCGACGATTTCGTTGACCTGCACGATGACGATGCCATCCGAGAACGCCGCAGGCTCGACCAGCGCGGGCGTGTCTTCCGTGCTCGGGCCGGTGTAGATGTTTCCGGCGCGGTCGGCCTTGAACCCGGCGACCAGCGCAACGTTCGGGATCAGATCGACCACGAGTCGCGCGTACAGCTCGATGTAGGTGTGGATGGCGCCGACTTCCAGCTGACCGTCGGCAAGCAACTGACTGATGCGCAGGCTCTGCGGCCCCGCGAAGGAGAAGTCCAGCTTCCTGGCGATGCCGGCTTCGAAGAGGTCGAGGTGTTCGGCCCGGCCGACGCTGGGCATGATCATATGGAGATCGTGCACTGCGCCGGGATTGACCTGAGCTAACGAGCGGGAGAGGAAATCCGCCTGCTTCTGGTTGTTGCCTTCGAGTACGACGCGATCGCCCGGGGTGATCAGCACCTCCAGCGCCGCAACGATGTCGCTCGTGTCAATGACCTTGCCGTTGGCGATCCTGCGGGCCGCAGCGAGGCGGCGCTCCTTCTCGTCGCGTCGGCGACGCCACTTGGCGGGGATTGCGGGGATCTCTTGCATGTCGTGGGTTCCAGCGGTTCGAGTCGTCGGTAACGTCAAACATATTCGGCAAAACCCTTCATTTCAATCAACCTAGGTGTCGGTTCATTAGCTTTAGGTTAATAATTGGCGTCAGCGGCCACGAGATCGGAGGCTGCATCGAATCCGAGCGAGGTACCGGCATGGCAATCGACGACGGCATTACTCTGAAGAAGCTGGAAGTCTTCCAGGCGTTCATGGCCCTGGGCAACATGGCGCAGGTATCGGACGTGCTCGGGCAGAGTACGGTGAGCGTGCACCGCGCGCTCCATTCGCTCGAGACGGGGCTTCGCTGTCCGTTGTTCAAGAAGGACGGCCGGAAGTTGATCCCGCTCGCAACCGCGTACGTGTTCTCGGAGCACGCGGCGCGAATACTCAGCGAATGCGAGACGGGGGTGCAGCGAACGCGGGAGGCGGCCGGATTCACGTCCACGCGACTCAAGATCGGCGGTCTCTACTCAATGACCGTGGGAACGATTCCGCGATTGCTGGTGGGACTGAAAACGCGCAGGCCTGCGCTGGATATCGACCTGACCCTCGGCTCGAACCGCGACCTGCTGTCCAAACTGGATGACGGCTTGCTGGACGCCATCGTGATTGCACTTGGCGAACCGCCGAAAAACCCCGCGATGATGGTCGTGCCGATGTTCGAGGACGATATCCTGTTCGCCGCGCCGCTGGGTTCGCCCTATGCGAAAGAGGCCGCAATCGACCTCAAGGTCGTACGTCATGAAAAGTTCGTGTCGCTGGGCGACGAATTCGCGACGTATCACGACTTCAAATCGGCCTTCGACCTCGCAGGATTCGATCCCGATATCGCGATGCAGGTGGGCGACATCTTTTCACTGATCAATCTCGTGAGCGGCGGCATCGGCTACGCGCTACTGCCCCGGCGCGTTGCCGATTTCAGCCCGAAGGTGCAGTTAATTCCGCTCATCGGGCGATACGCGCGAAGCCAGAACATCGTGCTGATGCTGCCCCGGAATCGCGAACGCGATCCCAACCTGCTCGCCCTGAGTGCGGAGTGCCGCATGCTCAGACGGTAGTCTGCCGACAAACGCTGCCCTCAGCAGGCCGGTGGACGTTTCTCGACCCATCCGGTGACGGCGTCATAGGCGTGGGCGATCTTGAGTACCTCGATGTCCGCGTGCGGCCGTCCGATGATTTGCATGCCCATCGGCAGTCCATGCGGGCCGAAGCCCACCGGCACATTGACGGCAGGCAAACCGGCCATCGTGGGACCAATCACGACTTCCATCCAGCGGTGATACGTGTCCATGGCCCGGTCGCCGATGACTCTCGGCCAATGCTGATCAGCATCGAAAGGAAAGACTTGCGCCGAAGGCAGCACCAGAAAGTCGTAGGTGTCGAACAGTGCCATCACAGCGCGATACCAACGGCTTCGTATGGCCGAGGCCTGATAGATGTCCAGCGCGGACAATTGCAGTCCGCGCTTGATCTCCCAGACGATTTCCGACTTCATCTTCGCTCGTCTTTCCGGCTCCTCATAGTCGGCATATCGCGCGCTGGCCACCGACCATTGACGAAGCGTCAGCCAGCTATGCCATAGCTCGGCCATGGAGAAGTCAGGGTGCGTGGCATCGACCCGGCACCCCAGCGCTTCGAGCTGTTTTAGCGCGGTCTCGCACAGACGGAGGATTTCGGGATCGATCGCCAGGTAGTCGCGGTAGTTGCCTAGCCATCCGATGCGAATGTCGCCGCCATTCAGGCGCAGATCGTCGCCAAAGGCAGGCAGATCGCGCGAGAGCGGCACGCCCGTGTGGTAGCCGGCCTGCGTGCGCAATAACGCCAGCATGTCGGGCACGTTGCGCCCCATCGGGCCGTCGGTTGCCAACTGCTGGAGATAGAGTTCGGGGGAGCCGATCGGCACCACGCCGAAGCTTGGCCGGAATCCGAAAACATTGTTGAATGCTGCCGGGTTGCGCAGCGATCCCATCATGTCGCTGCCGTCTGCAACCGCCTGCATCCGCGTGGCTAATGCGACGGCCGCGCCGCCACTACTGCCACCGGCTGTGCGTGTCTCGTCGTATGCGCACTTGGTCGAGCCGAACACCGGGTTGTAGGTCTGGGAGCCCGCGCCGAATTCCGGCACGTTCGTCTTGCCGATGATGATGGCGCCGGCCTGCTTCATACGAGCGACGGCAATGCCGTCGCTGGTCGGGAGAAAGTCGCGAAACAATGGCGATCCCATGGTGCTGGGAATGCCGACTGTGGCCGAAAGATCTTTGATGGCCTGCGGAAAGCCGTGCATCCAGCCAACGGTTTCGCCGCTGGCGAGTTGCTCGTCGCAGCGCAACGCCTGCGCCATCAACTGTGCTTCCGGTTGCAGCGACACGATGGCATTGACCTTCGGATTGATGCGCCCGATCTGGTCGAGATAGGCCGTCATGACCTCGCGGCACGACACGTCGCGTGCGTGAATGGCCGCGGACAATTCGAGAGCACTGAACTGAACCAGATCCGATGCGCGATGTGAGGCTTTTTTCATTTCGATACGGCGTGACGATTGATTTGCGACTGAGTGTGCTCACTGGCGGGGCTCAAGCTGTGTGCCTCGCGCTTGCGTCCCTTCATGAAGGCGCAACCCAGCAGCCCGATCGGTGCGCAGACCATCAGATAGAACGCCGGGGCGAACGATGAGCCGGTGGCTTGCGTCAGCCAGACCAGCGTGAACGGTGCGAATCCGCCGAAGACCATGACCGCGAGGTTGTAGCCGATAGTCATGCCGGTAGATCGGACGCGAACGGGCAATTGCTCGGCCATGGCGGGCGCCAGTACGCCGCAGACGATTGCGTGGAACGTGCACAGAACGATCTGCATGACGAGCAGTCGTGCGGTACTGGGGCTTTCGCCGAGCCATTGCATCATGGGATAGATGCTCAGAAGCAGGCCGCCGTAGGCAAAAGTCAGAAAGGCGCGCTTGCTGACCTTGTCGGAGAACCAGCCGATGGTCGGTGTCAGGATAACCAGCCAGAGCACCGCAATCATCTGAATCGTGAAGCTTTGATCCGCAGGAATGCCGAACTGTTTGCTCACGTAGCCCGGCATGTTGACCAACACGACGTAGAAGACGGCTGTGCCCGGCACGTTGAGCAGGAAGCTGACGAGGATGCCGCGATAGTTGCTTTTCAGCGACTCGGTGAATGTCTGCGTCGGGGCCTGCTGTTCAGCTTCGAGAAAGACGGGGGTTTCCTCAAGATGCCGTCGCATCCAGATGGCGACGGGGGCAATGGCAAGGCCGGCAAGAAAGGCTACGCGCCAGCCCCAACTCTCCAGACTCTCGGGTGTGAGACTTCGATTCAGCAGCGCGGCCATCGAAGAGCCGACGAGGACTGCGAGAAATTGTCCGAAGAACTGCCACGATGCGTAAAAACCCTTCTTGCCGGGCGGGGCCAGCTCGGTCAGAAACGACGTCGCACTTGCGAATTCACCCCCCGTGGCGGCGCCTTGGAGCAGCCGCGCAATCAGAATGATGACGGGGGCGCCGATGCCGATCGCCGCGTATGGCGGGGCAAACGTGATCATGAGAATGGCCGCGCTCATCAGGTACATGATCATTTGCAGCGCGGGCTTACGGCCGCGCTTGTCGGCGTAAATGCCCAGCAATATGCCGCCGACCGGTCGCATGACGAAACCTGCGCCGAATACGGCGGTGGTCAGCAATAACGACACATAGCGATTTCCGTCCGAAGGAAAAAAGACGGTCGCGATGACCTGCGCCATGAAGCCGTAGATGATGAAGTCGTACCATTCGAGGGCGTTGCCGATGAGCGCGGCAACGACGTTCCTTCGGGTGGTAGGGGAGGGGGCGCTTGTCGCGCCGTGGATTTCAGGGGTGTTCAATGGAAGTCTCCGTTTGCCGTGCTCCGCATCTTTTCGTCGTGTCGGGCGCGTACGAGAAGCGGCGGGCGGCTTATTCATTTTTTGGGCGTGCGTCGGCCCGACCCTGCCGGGCCGGACCTGCGCGTTTCGGCGCGTCGGACTGCGTCAGACGGTGATGGGCTCAAGTCGGGCGAGCAGTTCGTCCTTGCGATTCACGAGCCAGGGCGGAAGCTGGAATTCTTCGCCGAGATGATCGGGCGCTTCGTCGATGGCGAAGCCGATGTCTGTCGTGGCGGCCTCGAACATCACCCCGCCAGGCATCTTGAAATACATTGAACGGAAGTAGTTTCGATTCACCGATTCCGATGTGTCGATGTAGCCGAGCGCCATGAGTTTCTCTTTCAGCGCCATCTGGTCGTCCATGTTGTCGACCGCGAAGGCGACATGGTGAATGGTGCCCTCACCGTAGACGGTCGAGCCTTGCAGGCGGTCGGGCTCGTGCAGGAATTCGACCACCATGCCGGGACCGCCCGTGTGGGTCTCGAAGCGGAAGTAAGGGCCGGACTGTGCCGCCAGACGGAAGCCGATGGCGTCGCTCATGAAACGCACCGACTCTTCCACCTCCCGCAACGACAGCGTGATGCTGTGCACGCCACGAATGGCATACCTCGTCGGAATGTCATTGGCGACGCAGGGCTGGCGCGTGTCGAGGTCTGTCTCGACCAGATCGAATTCGATGCCGCACGGGTGTTGGAAACGCTGTCGGCGCTCGCCAAAGCGCTTGGTCATCTCAGCGGCGAAGGCAATGCCTTTGGCCGTGAAGCGCTCGCGCCAGAATTCGAGGGAATTCGACGGCACCGAGTAATTGATGAACCTGACCTGACCCGAGCCTGGGCGTGCCATCACGCCGCGCTGGCGGAACGGAAACGACGTCACCAAAGTCCCCGGTTCTCCGTTCGCGTTGCCGTAGTAGAGGTGGTAAATGGGGTCTTCACCGTCGAGCAACACCGTCTTTTTGACGAGGGTTTGCCCGAGCAATTTGACGTAAAAATCCACGTCTTCCTGCGCGTGCCGCACGCCGGCCGTCAGGTGGTGGAATCCCTTGATGATTGACATTGTCTGCTCCGATGTATCGATATGAAGAGGTGGCGCATGGCGTCCCTGCCGATAAGCTAAATCTCCGGAATTTGCTTGAGAAGGCGTCAAAACCTGCACGGAAGGTTCGCAAAATCCGAACGATGGAATGAGGCGTAGGCGAGCGTTGCTGCGATGACGTAAGATCGTGCTGCCGAGACGCCCCCAGTGTCGGCGCTGCCCGGACGACGAATTCTCAACATCTCTTTCCATGCTCGACCTGAAGGACGTTTATTACTTTGTGCAGGTAGTCGACCGGGGTGGATTCACTTCGGCCGGTGAGGTACTGCGTCTGCCGAAATCGACGCTCAGTCATCGACTCAAAGCGCTGGAAGCGTCGCTGGGCGTTCGTCTGATCAATCGCACTTCCCGACAATTCGCGATGACCGAGGTCGGGGCGGAGTTTTACCAGTACGCCACGGCACTGCTGCGCAGCGCCGAGGTGGCCGAGGAGGCGATGCGTGAGCGCCTGACGGAGCCGAGCGGTGTCGTTCGCATGACGACGGCGGCTGAGATTGCGCAGTTCCTGCTACGTGACGTGCTGCCGGGTTTTCTGGCAAAGCATCCCAAGGTCAAGATCGTCGAGACGTCCACCGACAGGCTGGTCGATATCGTGGGTGAAGGTTTTGATCTCGCGATCCGGGGCCATAGCTCTCAGTTGCAGGATTCCAATCTCGTTCAACTCCCGCTTGCGCGTGCGCCCTGGTACTTGTTTGCGGGCGCCAGATATCTGACCGAGAATCCACCGCCAGAGGTGCCGCAGGATCTGTCCCGACACGCGATCGTTGCGCTGTCAGGCAAGGGCGTGGAGCAGTGGCAACTGGCGGGTCCCGACGACCTCGTTGCGGTCGTGCCGATCGAACCCAGATTTCAGAGCAACAACCTGATCTCGTTGAAAGAGGCCGCGTGTGCGAATCTGGGTATCGCGGCATTGCCCGGCTACATCTGCCAGTCGGAATTGACGGCGGGAACGTTGCGCAGAGTCCTTCCCGGCTGGATGGCGGCGGATGCCAGGATCACGGCGCTGGTCCCGTATCGAACGGGACTCATGCCGGCCGTGCGCGCGCTGCTCGACTATCTCGCGATTGCATTGCCTTCGCTGACGGCGTTCGAAAGCGGCGAGACCGATCGGGCGGAACGGTAACCACTCGTGCGCTATCTCGCGTTGTCGTTCCGATTGTTTGCCAAGGAGTCTGTATGAAAAGGCTGCCCGATCTGGAGGCCTGGGCGATTTTCGCCAAGGTAGCGGAATCCGGTTCCTTTGCGCGAGCTGCCAGCGATCTTTCGCTTTCCCAGGCCACGGTATCGAAGGCGATATCGCGTCTGGAGGCCCGCATGAAAACGGTGTTGTTCCATCGTACGTCGCGGCGTATCTCGCTGACCGAGAGCGGTGCTTCTGCGCTGGAAAGCGCGACACGAATTCTTGAGGAAGCCGAAGCGTTGGAAGCGGCCGTCGCGGAAAACTCCACAAGCTTGCAGGGATTGATCCGCGTGGCCGCACCGATGTCATTTGGGATCTCTCGCCTGGCGCCGATGCTCCCCGAATTCCTGGAGATGCATCCCGACGTCACCCTCGATGTTCAGTTCAATGATGAGAAGGTCGATCTGATCGGGGGCCGTTTCGATCTGGCGCTTCGCATCTCGAGCATGGAGAACTCCAGCTTGCTGGCGAGGCGGATATGCCAGGTGCGCGTGCTCCTGGTGGGGGCGCCGAAGTATTTCGAACATCACGGCCGTCCCGAACATCCGCGCGATCTGGCCGATCACCGCGCATTGCAGTACAGCAACTCGCACAGCGGCGAAAGCTGGCGCTTCCACCATGCCGTGCACGGAGAGTACTCGCAGATCGTGCGTGCTCAACTGCACGCCAACAATGCCGACGCCTTGTCGCCAGCGCTACTGGCAGGACAAGGACTTGCGTTGCAGGCGGAGTTCCTGGTGTGGCGGGAGTTGCAGACAGGTGAGCTCGAAGTGGCAATGGAGGACTGGCAGGTCGAGCCCATTGCGCTGCATATCGTGACGCCACCGGGGCGCAGGCGACCGGCTCGGGTTCAGGCGCTCATCAACTATCTGGTCGAGCGCATGACCGATGCGCCATGGGCACACGGTCAGTGACAGATATCACCGGGATGGCGAAAACCTCCCGGTGTCGTACGCCGGCATCCATGCCTTCCCCATCCGTCGGAAGCAACCGACGCGACCATGCTGCAAAAAGAGGGACCTGGCTCTCCAGGCGAGTGTCGTGCGCTTAGCTCGAACCGTCTCCCCTCGCACTATTTAAGATGCAAAAAAAGGAAACCATGAGTTTCCACAATTTCCATTTTAAACATATAGGACTCTCCCTAGAATGAGTCCTGTCAAAGTTCAGCGCTGTCTTTTCACGGATCCGGTGGACTTTCGATGGCCCATTTAGGCGGGGTCCGCGCACACGCGTCACGTTGCCAATTTCATTTCCAAAGCAGAGATTAAGATGAAGAAATTAATGCAAGTGCTGGCCGCTCTCGCGGTTGGTATTTCCTCGGTGTCGGCAATCGCCGCCGGGGCTAGCCCCAAGCTGTTGACCCCGGAAAATTCGGCCATCATCCTGATTGACCATCAGCCGCAGATGTATTTCGGCGTGGAAAGTCAGGACCGTCATATGTTGATGAATAGCGTGGCGGCGTTGGCCGAAACTGCCAAGGCATTCAATGTCCCGACGGTGCTGACTTCCATCACCTCCGCGGGTTTTGCCGGCCCGCTCGATCCGAGCATTACCAAGACCTTCCCGAATACGCCGATCATCGATCGGACCATCATGAATGCGTGGGAGGATCCGAATCTGGTAAGCGCGGTCAAGAAGACCGGCCGCAAGAAGCTGGTGATGGCGGGTCTGTGGACTGAAGTCTGTCTGACGCTGCCGGTGCTGAGCGCATTGGACGAAGGTTACGAGGTCTACATCGTCGTGGACGCTTCGGGCGGTTCGAGCAAGGAAGCGCATGACGCCGCCGTGCAACGCATGGTGCAAGCGGGTGCGCAGCCGGTTTCCTGGATGCAGGTTCTGTACGAATACCAGCGCGACTGGGCACGCAAGGATACCTACAAGGCCGTGACCGATATCGCCCAGAAGTACGGTGGCGCTCACGGGTTGGGCATCTTCTACGCCAAGTCCATGTTCGGCGCGCAAGAAGGCAAGAAGTAATCAGATAGCTCGGCTCGTCATTCGCGAGCTGTTGCCATCGAGAATCGGGAGCAAGTCATCTTGCTCCCGATTGGTTTGAAATTCCCGGGTCAGTCAAAACTTGAAGGTCAAGCTTGAGGCGTGATCCCCTTCAAAAAAATCGAGACTGCGGTATCCACCCGTGCTTCGATGTCTTGCGCGCTCACCTCGATGCCCGCCACCGCGCGAAACTGAAGATCCGACACCAGTGAGTCGCAGAAAACCGCAGCACACACCCGCGGAGCGTTCATCACCAGTCGATCACGCTCGGCTCGCTGCAGCAGTAGTTGCTCCAGCGTTTCATAAGCGGCCTCAGGCCCAAGTCGGACGAACGCCTTAGCGAAGTCCGGATAACGTATCGCTTCGCTCATTACCAGACGCTGTAGTGCGATAACGCGTGGGGTGAGCAGGAATGTCAGGAAAGTCCTGGCGAAAGACCGCAGCGCTTGCTCGAGCGTGGTGCCGTCAGCGGGAATGGCGCGAAGCGGCGTCATGATGTCGTCGCAGATGCGTGCGAGGACTGCGCGGAACAAACCCTCCTTGTCGCCAAATTCATTATAGAGATCGCGCTTGGATCCTCCGGCGCGGGACATGACCGCGTCGATCGAAACGCCCGCGAAGCCGTTCTCCAGGAACAGCTCAGTGGCGGCTCTGAGCATTTCGCCTGTGCGGTCGTTGGCAAGCGAGGGCGGAGGGGAAGCTTTCGACATTCGGGTACTCATTATTCGTTTCCACGATGGCCATGGTGCCCTTGGTCAACGGTGGTATTTCACATTACCAAGTTATCGGATATTATCCGCTCTGCTTGGTAATTTGAATTACCAATCGTGACCAACGCTTCCTGGAGGTTGAAATGAATGAAATGGCAAGTGCAGTGCTGGGCAGTCCTGTGCTCATGGTCGCCGCGCGGGTGATGTTGGCATCGTTCTTCCTCATCGCCGGAATCTTCGGCGTTTTCAATTTTTCTTCGGTCGTGCAGGAAGTGATGGCGGTGCACTTACCCGCGCCAAGATTGCTGGCGCTGGCGATCATTGCGACGCAGCTGGTCGGATCGTTGCTATTGATCAGCAATGTTGGCGGACTGGCCTGGTTGGGCGCAATGCTGCTGGCGGGCTTCACCCTGGTCTGCATTCCGCTGGGACACCCGTTCTGGCAGTTCGATGAGCCCAAGCGCACCGCCGACATGCAAATTGCCCTGGAGCACGTGGCCGTTGCAGCCGGGCTACTGATTGCGGCTATCGCAAATGTCCGTTGACGGGGGAAACTTTGACTTCGAGTCGATGAAGATGTTGGCGTCCACACGGCTCCTACGAGCCGGGCTACGCCCACATCAATTTAACGATGGACGCGCTCCTGCGTCAGCGGAAGAAAAACTTAACGCAGTGTCCGGGATTGGGGGACCGCTACACGCCCGCGCGATCTGATGAAGTAGGCGCCGACGGCAAGGAGCGTCCATGCCGTTCCCGCGTAAATCGAAATACGAGATTCGGGGTCGGCGCCGAGCATGTACAGCACGAAGCCGCAGAACACGAGAGAAATCGCGGCGGAAAGATTTGGCGCACGCAAGACGAATCCGGCGTTGCGCTGCGCAAGCGGCACCGCGCGTCGATAGCCGATATGCGTGAGTACGATGAACACCCAGTTGAAAACGACGTTGAACGCGAGAATCGACATCATGGCGCCGAAGGCCTTGTCGGGAATCACGTAGTTCAGGACAACTCCCAGCGCCGTGCAGGCGAGCGTCGCAATCACCGCGCGTCCCGGAATGCCATTCGAGAAAAGAGCGCTGAACGCGCTCGGGGCTTGATCCTGCAATGCCAGATTGCGCAGAATGCGCGCGCCGCTGAACAGGATGCAGTTAAAGCTCGATAGCGCAGCCGTCAGAATGACGAAGTTGACGATCCCTGCGGCCTGCGAGATGCCGATGCGCTCAAATGTCACAACGAACGGACTACCGTTCACGCCGATCTGGTTCCACGGATAGATCGCGAGAATCACGCCGAGCGCCAGCACGTAGAAGAGCAGAATGCGCCAGATGACGGAATTGATCGCGCGAGGAATCGTCGTTTGCGGATTTCTGGCTTCCGCCGACGCGATAGCGATCATTTCTATACCGGCAAAGGAATAGGCGACGATCGGAATCGCGTTGAGCATTCCCGCGATGCCATGCGGCATCCAGCCGTCATGACGCCACAGATTCGCTACGCCTAACGGAACGCCATGGTTTCCCCATCCGAAAACGATGATCGTCATACCGCAAACGATCAGCGCAAGAATCGCGACGACCTTGATGAGCGAAAACCAGAATTCGATCTCGCCATAGACCTTCACCGCCAGCAGATTTAGCAACCCGATGCTTGCAATTGCGCTGAAAACCCATATCCACTGCGGCACATCGGGATACCACATCTTCATGTAGACGGCGACAGCCGTCGATTCTGCTATGCCCACGCCGACCATCGTGATCCAGTAGTTCCACCCCACGAGATAGCCGGAAAACGGGCCAAGATACCGATGGGCGTATGCCGTAAAGGAGCCTTGTGACGGGTTGCGAACCGCCAACTCACCCAAGGCGCGCATCACAAGAAAGATCACGCCGCCGCAAATGCAATACACGGCGAGCACAGCGGGTCCGGCGGCCTTGATAGCCGAGGCGGATCCGAGAAAGAGTCCGACCCCGATGGCCATGCCTAACGCCATGAACGATAACTGGCGGGGGCTAAGTAGTTTTGAATCCTTTGACGTCATAGCGAGAGCTCGCTCCTTGAATTGTCGGGCCTGATTAGAGGGCTAGGCACGGGTCCGCGCGTGCCGTCTCGTGCCAGGCGGCGTCGCCGCTTGCCCGTTTGAGAAAGCACACTTCGTCGCGATGGAGTCTGCGTGATCCAAGCGCTTCGTCTGAGGATTGGATTAGATTTTAAATTTGCGTATACGCAAATAATGGTAAACACCGTCACCCTCCGGTGCGACGGATAATTGCGAATTCACAAATCTCGAGAGGGCGGTGCTCGGCGGGGGAAGGGGGCGGGCAGATGCGGATAGGCGTCAGTACGACGATTGCGGATGTCCCAGGCGGGCAAACGCGATGTGCTCGCTTTCGTCGGTGATGGCGCCGACGACCTTCGCCAGCGTCTTACTTTTCGTGACGTAGGCATGCCCGATGCGGCTGTCGAAGTAGAGACTGTCCCCCTTGCTAAGCCTTACCGTATCTCCGCTCTCGAAGTGCACGTCAATCTCGCCCGACAGAACGAAGACGAATTCGTGGCCGGCATGCCGGGCATAGTCCTGCGGGCCGTTGAATTCGCGGGCATGGACTGTTCCCAGTACGGGTTCGAAAGGCTTGCCGGGTGCATTGGGCGCAAGAAACTCATAGGTGAAAGACAGGCCACGGTACGCAACGCCTTCGCCTGCTCGCGTCACCACGGGGCCCTGAGTCGGCTGCGCCTGGCCTGCGTTGCTTGCGAACAACGATCCAATATCGATGTCCAGTGCTCGCCCCAGCGCAGTGAGGTTTTCGTACCCAAGCGCCAATTGTCCGCGCTCGGCACGAGAGATCGTGGTAATCGACACATCGCACTTTTCAGCCAGTTGGGTCAGCGTCCAGCCCAGGCGCTTTCTCGCGGTGCGCAAGCGTTGCCCCAACGCCGCAGGTGACAGGGCTGTGCCGGACTGCTTTTCGGTATTTGTTTTCGCCTTCACGAAGTATTCGTCCTTGCGGCTATGTTTTGTGCCATCGGCAGCCCCCGTCTTATGAGACCGCTGCGCGGAAACAGCAATGTTGAAATCATGCAATATTTTGCGTAAACGCAAAATATGCTATGGTGGTGCATCATGTTCGCCTCTGGCGAGTTTTTGCGAATACGCATGTGAGTATACGTTTTCGAGGGCTTGAAGCGATGAGAGTCGTAATCGTTGGTGCAGGCATCGCAGGTACGGTAACCGCGCTGGCACTTTCGCGGGAGGGGCATGAGGTCCTCCTCCTTGATGGCGCGGCCGAAGTGGCGCGAGGGGCAAGTCAGGCCAATGCCGGGTTGATTTCGCCGGGACATTGTTTCAGTTGGGCGGAGCCCGGTATCGCAGGCATGGCGCTCAAGTCGCTATTCGGCATGGGCGATGGCATCGGTGTCTGTGCGCCATGGATGCCTTCGCTATGGCGTTGGGGCGCGCTCTTCGCTCGTGAAGGCAAGCGAGATCGTTGGCTTGCGAACTCAAGGGCGGCACTCGCACTTTCCGCTTACTCACGCAATTTGCTGTTTGACGACCGGAACATTCCGCTTGAAGCCTACGGGGGGAGCCATGACGGCATTCTTTACTTGTATGGCGAGAACGATGAACCTGGACCATACGATGTGGCGTTGCTGCGCGAGGCGGGAGAATCGTTTGATAGTCTCGATCACGTCAAACTAATTGAGCGCGAACCGATGCTCGGGTCCGCGTCGGTGAAATTCGCAAGAGGGGTGTTCTGTGCCAACGATGGTACGGGCGATGCCGCGCGTTACGCCGCCGCATCACTGAATCAAGCGCTTAGTTTGGGGGCCGCAGTGCATTTCGGTGAAAAGGCGCTTCGCCTCGAAGTGCGCGGCGACGCGGTGTGCGGTGTCGAGACGACGCATGGGTATTACGAGGCCGACGCCGTCGTGGTCACAGCGGGACTGGCATCAAAGCAATTGCTGGCGACGGCGGGCTACTCGCTGCCCATCTATCCCGTGACGGGCTATTCGCTTTCTTATCATGTTGATGGAACGTCGCGTCCTTGCGTCGGCGCCGTTTCGATTCCTCACAAAGTGGCGTGGGCAGCGTTCGGTGACGCGACGGTGCGGTTCACTGGATTTGCGGATATCGGGGTTCCGGGCCGCGCGAAAGTTGAAGCTCGTTTGCGGGCGCTGAAGCAGTTCGCTGGAAACGTGTATCCAATCGTTCGCAGCATTGAGCCGATACCATGGGTCGGGCAACGCCCCATGACACCCGATAATTTGCCATTCCTTGGAAAGTCCGCTCACAAGAATTTGTGGCTCAACTGCGGGCACGGCGCAATGGGGTGGACGATGGCATGCGGCTCCGCGCGTATTGTCACAGATCTCATTCTTGGCCGTGAAGCGACCATAGACGTAACGCCGTACCGCTGGGACAGGTACGGGATGTTCGGTCGGAGATCGTCGACCGATGCGGTCTGGCCGGCATTAGCATAGGCGGGCTCGTGATTCCTGGCGATGGCTGCGGCGACGGGGTAGCCGACGTCGCTCTCCACCAATGCCAGCGCCAGATCGATGCCTGAGCGCCCCGACATTCGTCAGGGGCCCGTGACGTCAGAGTCTGGCGCCGCCCGTTGCATCGATCACCTGTCCGGTCGTCCAGCGTGCCTCGTGCGAGGCGAGGAAGGTGATGACGTCGGCCACGTCAGATGGTTGACCCACCCGTGAGAAAACCGACATTGCCTCGGCGTTGGCTCGCGCCTCCGGAATGGTGATCCATGCGGCATTCATGTCCGTTTCCGTGACACCCGGCATGACGGCATTCACCGTAATGCGTCGGGAGCCGAATTCGGGAGCCAACGCGAGCGTCAGTGTCTCGAGCGCGCCTTTCGATGCGGCGTATGCCGGATGCATCGGCGCGGCAACGCGAGTGAAGCCGGTGGAAATATTGATAATGCGCCCGTCCTCCCGGATGTGATCGGCAATCGCCTGGATCAGGAAGAACGGCGCTTTGAAATTGACAGTCATCACCTCGTCGAATAGAGGTTCGTCGGTGTCGGACAGCGACGTTGCTGACGCTACGCCGGCGTTGTTGACGAGAATGTCGATATGAGGCCCGCCGGTCGTCGTCATCGCCGCATTCCTGAACTGCTCCCAAATGCTGTCGGCGGCTGCTTTGCCCTCATTCAAATCGGCTTGAATGACAACGGCTTTCGAGCCGATAGCTTCGATTTCCCGCACTGTAGCCTGCGCAGCTTCGGCATGGTTTGCGTAATGCACACCGATGAGTGCCGCCCCCTCCTTCGCGAAGGCCAAAGCGACCGCACGACCAATACCGCGTGAGCCACCCGTTACGAGGGCCACTTTGTCTGTAAGCTTGCCGGGCATCAAGAACTCCTTCGAGATCAAATTAAATAGCGTTCGCTATAATAATGATGCGAAGAAAAAGCTGTCAATTATTTTTATAGGGATCGATATAAAAATGAGTGTGCCAGGCCGGAAGCGAGGTAGACCCAGGCTGTTGGATCGAGATGCGGGGCTTGAGATCGCTGCGAGATTGTTTTGGGAGCACGGATATGAGGGAACCTCGGTTGCCGATCTGACGTCGGCCATGGGGATTCCGCCGCCCTCCCTGTATGCGATGTACGGATCTAAAGACGAGCTGTTTAGTCAGGCGCTCGACTTTGCCAGCGTTCGTGAGACCAAGGTCGGTCTTGAGGCGCTACAAGGAAAGATGGCGGCTCGCGAGGCCGTAACGTTATATCTGCTTGATGCGGCGTACCGCTTCGCGGACCCCGGACGGCCACGCGGTTGCATGGTATCGACCGCATTTCTTCAATACTCGGAGAAGAGTGAGGACGTAGCGAAAGCGGTGGCGTCGCGTCGTGAACTCGGGCTGCAAACGCTCAAGGCTCGACTGGATCGCGCGATCGCGGAAGGTGAGCTCGATCGCGAGACCGATACCGACTCGCTCGCACGCTTTTACGGCGCAGTCGTCCAGGGGATGTCCGCACAGGCCTGCGATGGCGCGTCTGAGGAAACGTTAAAGCGATTGGTGGAAATTGCAATGAGAGCATGGCCCGCGCCTTTGTAGCGGTCTGATCGCACCTGAAGGCATGCTTCGGCACTCACGCCGGGTCGCTCGCGACATAAGTCCGACGATACTGTTGCGGCGTAACGCCCAGCGACATGCGGAACATGCGTCCCATATGCGACTGATGCGAGAAGCCGCATTCGACCGCGACGATCGATAGCGGGGCGTCGGTCCTGGCAATCATCTGCCTGGCTGCCTGGAGGCGGGTTTCCATGATGTAGGCATGCGGCGTCATGCCTAGCGCCCGGCTGAATTCGCGCAGAAATTGCAGCTCGGATTGTCCGGCGTCTGCCGATAGTTCGGACAGCGTGAGCGGCCGCCAGAATTCCTCTTGAATCTTGTCGAGAATCGCTTCCGGAATTCCGCGAAGCACGACGCTACGGCTAGGGATATGCCAGGGACGCAACGCGTTAAAGGCTACCAGCAACTCGTCCAGACGTAACGTATCTCTGTCTTCAGCCAGCAATTCACGGCGTATGGTGAATCCCAGATCGAGCGCCGCATTGTGTCCCGAGGCTTCAACGCGCCGGCCGCATGCCGAGCCCGTATCTTCATTCGGATGCTCACGCCATCGCATGACAAGGTATTCGCCACCCGAACCGGATTCAGAGAACACACGCACACCGGCCGGTGTATAGGCCAATACGCCGGGGAGAATGGAGAAATCCGTCCTTCGATCAGAGTCGATGGCGTGCACGCCCCGCTGACGACCCAGCGAAATACCAAGCGTTTGCGATTCGACGGGATCGTCAGCACTATAGGGCGCGGCTGGGAGAAGCTCGACATTGACGCGTCCTGCCAGTGCGTCGAGCGTGACATGAGCTGTCATCGGCGTTACCCCCACATTAACGATGCCGCAGTCATACGTGCCAGAAATTTCGTGATAGACCTCGATGCCCTCGGCGCGCAAATTGCGAGTGCGTAAACCCTTATAGGAAGGATCTTTTCAGCGCGCAATTGGCCTGATCGGCAGGATGCGTTGGCAATCGAGTGCGAAGCACTATCGCATATTCATTAATGCCGTTCAAGGCTCGGCGACCCGTGCTTTACCTCTTCGAGCATCGCTTGCAATGGAGGTAAGGCGACGCACGTTCCTTTCGCTGACAAGCGCACGTTGTTGAAATTTCTTGATAGACCTCCCGCGAGCCAAAAATGACATTTCGATCATGGCGCGCCGATCATCTTCGTGGCATCTCCGATCGCACCGCCAACGTCAGTCATTCATGCATGACTGACGATGCGATTGCCGCGAGAAATTGACGGCGTCATCGAATGACAAGATCAGCGAGAGGAGCAGGGCGATGGAAGACAGGTTGGACAGTACGGTCGGGCAAAGTACCCGGCTGACGAATAGCTACGATCACCATGCGTCGCACGCGCAGCCGGGCACGCCGGTGAGCCCCCCCGTCTACCGGCAGTCGACGCTGACGTTCGAGACCGTGGCCGAACTCGATGCGGTCAAGGGCTCCGTGTTCACTTACGGTCGGCATGGCAATCCGACGACCCGCCAGATCGAGCGCATCCTTTGCGAGCTGGAAGGCGCGGCAGGCGCGATGCTCACACCGAGCGGTCTGAGCGCCATTACGACGGCCATTTCAGCCGTTCTGCGTCCGGGCGATCACATTCTGGTGGCCGACTCGGTGTACAGCTCGACGCGCGAATTCTGCGATCGGACACTCGGTCGTTGGGGCGTGGAAGTGACGTATTACGCGCCGACGATCGGCGCTCAGATCGGTGCGCTCATGCGTCCGAATACGCGTCTGGTGGTCGCCGAGTCGCCAGGCTCGATCACGTTCGAGATGCAGGATATCCCCGCGCTCGCGCAGATCGCGCATTCGCACGGCGCGTTGCTGATGATCGACAACACCTGGGGAACCCCACTTCATTTTGCGTCGTTCGCGCATGGCGTCGATATTTCGGTGCACTCCGCGTCGAAGTACATCGGCGGGCATGCCGACCTTTGCATGGGGGTGATCCTGGCGTCGGAACCGGTCTACGGAAAAATTCGCGCGTGTTATCGCGAACTGGGGCTGGCGGTGGGGGCTGACGATGCCGCGTTGGCGCTTCGCGGACTTCGCACGCTGTCGGCCCGTCTTGCATGCCATCAGAAAGGGGCGATCAACGTCGCGTCATGGCTGTACGGCCGTCCCGAAGTGGCCGATGTCCTGCATCCCGCACTACCGACGTTTGCGGGTCATGAGATCTGGCGGCGTGATTTCACTGGCGCTTGCGGCCTTTTCGGCGTGTTGCTTCGCGACACCTATGACGCCGCCGCTGTCGTGTCGATGGTGAACCGGCTGTCGCTGTTCGGCCTGGGCTACAGCTGGGGCGGCTTCGAAAGTCTTGTGCTGCCGTGCGATCCCCGTGAGACACGCACGGCGACGACATGGACACACGAGGGAATGCTCGTGCGTCTTCACATCGGACTCGAGAACGTCGACGACCTCATGGACGACCTCGATCGGGCGCTCCGTACCCTGACCCACAAAACAACTGCTTGATACTCCGGGAGAAATGAGATGAATCAAAACCGCGCGAAGTACCTGTCGTGGCTCGCCATCGTTTTGTCGGCGACCACGCTGACGGCAAAGGCCGATCAGCTTGACGACATCATGCGACGAGGGGAATTGGTGTGCGGCGTGCTCGGTACCGACGAGCCATTCAGCTACATGAAAGATCCGAGTACGCGCGAGATCGTCGGCTACGACGTGGATCTTTGCAACACCGTTGCCAGAGGCCTGGGCGTGAAGGCGACGCTCAAGCAGATCTCGGCCGCAGCGCGCATCCCCGAGTTGCAGCAGGGACGGGTGGACTTGATCGCCGCTTCCCTGACGCATAACAAAGAGCGCGAATCGCAGATCGACTTCTCCGTTTCCACGTTCATTTCCGGCCAGAAAGCGATGGTGCGTCGTGACAGTGGTATCCACAAGCTCGCAGATATCGACGGAAAGCGCGTACTGACCATCAAGGGCTCGACGATGGAGGCCAACATCGCGGCGAAGCTCAAGGGTGCGCAGACGATTTCGTTCGATACGAATCCACAGGCGTTGCTTGCCCTTCAGCAGGGCAAGGGCGTGGCTTATGTCAACGACGAAACCAGTCTGGTCGGCAATCTCGTCAAGATCGGCAGCGACGCGAAGGACTACGTTCTGCTACCGGAGTACTTCTCCAAGGAGCACATCGCGCTCGGCATCCGCAAGAACGAGCCGCGTCTGAAAGCGAAGGTGGACAAGATCCTCATTGGCATGGAGGCGAGCGGAGACGCACAGAAGGCGTATGAAAAGTGGTTCGGCACGGGCACGAAAATCAATCTCCCGGTACGTAGCTTCAAGATCGAGACGGACAAGATCGACGACTGAGCGTCGATCAAATTCTCCTAACCAATTCGACGCTCAATGGACTCGACTTTCAACATCTCAACAGTGTTGCACGGGCAATACATTGAGTGGCTCATCAGCGGATTCAGGCTGTCGTTACTGCTTTCGCTGATGGCTTTTTTCCTGGCGTTGCCACTCGCCGTCAGTATTGCCCTATTGCGCTTGTCACCGGTTCGCGGCTTACGGGCCGTGGGCCAGTTCTATGTGGAAACAGTGCGAAACATCCCGCTGCTGGCGCACATGTTGTTCTGGTATTTCGGGGCGCCGCAGATTCTTCCGCACGTGATCAAGGTCTGGCTTTACAGCATGAATGTCGAGTTTGTCAGTGCGTTGATCGCACTGGTGATGTACACGGCAGCTTACATGGCGGAGGACATCCGAAGCGGGATTCGTTCCATCCCGAAAGAGCAACTGGAAGCGAGCCGCGCGCTGGGCTTCGGGTTTCTTCATTCGATGCGGCTGATCGTGCTGCCGCAATCGCTTCGGGTGATTGTGCCGCCGTTGGCCAACCAGACGCTGAATCTGTGGAAAAACTCGAGCATTGCGACCGTGATCGGCGTTGCGGAGTTGATGTATCAGTCGCAGCAGGTCGAGAGCGCAACGTTCCGGGGATTCGAATCGTTCGCGTTCGCGACGTTCGCCTACCTCAGCGTATCGATTCTGATATGTGCGTTCTCGGTTTGGTATCAGCGGAAGTTTCCGGTTAGGAGCGTTTGAGCATGGTCGACGTTTTGCGCAATTACGGCCTGTACTACCTCATTGGTCAGTACCCCAACGGCCCACTCGGCGGGCTGGCGCTCACGCTGCTGCTGGCCGCTGCCGGTCTGGTGCTGGCGGTGCCGGTCGGTGTGATTTTCGGGCTGTGCCGCACGAGCCCGTTCGCAGTGCTGCGGGTGCCCGTCACCGCCCTGGTCTTTGCCGTGAGGGGAACGCCATTGCTGATGGTGATCTTCTGGGCGTATTTTCTGCTGCCGTCGGTGACGGGCCATCGCACGGACCAATTCAGCACGATGCTTGTCTCGCTTGTCATCTTCGACGGCGCATATCTCGCAGAAATCGTACGGGCGGGGATTCAGGGCTTGCCGCGCGGGCAAATGGAAAGCGCCAGGTCGCTAGGATTCAGCTACATGGACGCGATGCTCAAAATCATCCTTCCACAGGCGCTGCGCAACATGCTTCCGTCACTGCTGAATCAGTTGGTGTCGACGATAAAGGAAACCTCCCTCGGCTACATCATCAGCCTGCCGGAGCTGTCATTCATCGCAAGTCAGATATCTGCGCAGGTCGTGTCGAAATCTGTCGAGGTCTATCTGATTCTGGGAATCAGCTACTTCCTCATGTGCTTCGCGTTGACCCGCTCGGCATTCACACTGGAAAAGCGGCTCGCGATTCGCACCGCTTCGTCAAAGGTCTAAAGATGATCAAGATTGAGAGTGTCAACAAGTGGTACGGCGATTATCACGCCCTTGTCGACGTGAGCGAAGTGATTTCCAAAGGCGAGGTTGTGGTGATTTGCGGCCCGTCGGGCTCTGGAAAATCGACACTGATCCGGACGTTGAACCGCCTCGAGATGATCCAGTCCGGCTCGATTCACGTCGATGGAAAAAACATCTATGAGCGTGGCATCGACGTGAATGCATTGCGTAGCAACATCGGTTTCGTGTTTCAGCAGTTCAATCTTTTCCCGCACCTGAGTGTGCTGGAAAACTGCATCATGGCCCCGATGCGTCTGCGTCGGCAGAGCAGGAAAGACGCCGTTGCGTTCGCCATGAGTCTGCTCGAACGCGTCGGCTTGCCAAGCAAAGCGGCGTCGTATCCCTCGCAACTCTCGGGCGGGCAGCAGCAGCGCGTGGCGATTGCACGCGCGCTGGCGATGCGTCCTCCCGTCATGTTGTTTGATGAGCCGACATCCGCGCTTGATCCCGAGATGGTCAACGAAGTGCTTCAGGTCATGAAGGGGTTGGCCAAAGATGGAATGACGATGGTTTGCGTGACGCACGAGATGTCTTTCGCGCGAGAAGTTTCCGATCGCATCCTCTTCATGGATCAGGGCTGCATTGTCGAGCGCGCAGAGCCAAGTCGCTTCTTCCGATCTCCGGAAAGCCCACGTGCCCGGAAATTCCTGGCGGACATCAGGTTGCCGATGAACGACACTTGCCTGTCATCATGAAGACTGAAGTCGTGAAATCAGCGTACACGGCAGGTGCGTGCGAACAGGCCCGCCTTACCAGGATAAGCGGTGCGAGGATGGTGCTCGAAGCGCTTGCGAGGGAAGACGTCGATACGATCTGGGGCTATCCCGGTGGCGCAGTCCTGCCGTTCTATGACGCGCTGGGGCAGCAAGAAAAGATCGAGCATATTCTCGTGCGTCACGAGCAAGCAGCCGTTCACGCTGCGGATGGATACGCCCGGGCGACTGGCAAGGTTGGCGTCGCTTTAGTGACGTCGGGCCCAGGGGTCACGAACGCCGTTAT